>JAYUYF010000843.1:0-13715 GCA_043752605.1 Roseiflexaceae bacterium | reverse complement strand
AGATGCCATGCCGCTCTCGGGTTGCGCGATATCGAGTGATGCCAGCAACGCCGCAAAACGCCCACGATCTTCGGCAAGATCGATCGCATCGGGCGTGGTACCCCAGATCGGCACACCCGCCGCCTCGAGCCCGCGCGCCAGCTTTAGCGGTGTCTGGCCGCCGAATTGGACGAGGACTGGGACGCCTGCCGCCGATGACCGGGTGACATCGCTGTAGAGCGCGTTCACCTTGTCACCTTGTCTCGCTGTCACCGTGTCACGGCCGCTCTCGCGCTCCCAGATATTGAGCACATCTTCGAGCGTCAGCGGTTCGAAGTACAGCCGGTCGCTGGTATCATAATCGGTCGAGACGGTCTCGGGGTTGCAATTGACCATAATCGTCTCATAACCGAGCGCGGTGAGCGCCATACATGCGTGGACGCAGCAATAATCGAATTCGAGCCCTTGCCCGATCCGGTTTGGCCCGCCTCCCAGGATCATCACCTTGGGCTTGTCGGTCACGTCGCTTTCATCTGCACTGGCATAGCTGCTATAAAAATAGGGCGTGCTGGCCTCGAATTCGGCCGCGCAGGTATCGATCCGGCGATACACCGGCGTCACACCGAGCGCCTTGCGGCGCGCACGCACGGTGTGCTCGTCGCTACCGAGGATCCGCGCGAGTTGCGCATCGCCAAAGCCGTGTTCCTTGGCCAGCCGCAACAGGTCGGGCGGCAACTCGCCAACGGTATGCCCCAGGAGTTTGTGTTCGGTCTCGATAATCTGGAGCATCTGGTCGACAAACCAGACATCGTAGCCCGTCGCGGCGGCCACCGCATCGGCATCCATGCCGCTGCGCAGCGCATCGGCGGCGACAAAGATCCGCTCGGGTGTGGCGGCGCGCAGCAGGTGCTGATCCACCGCGGGCGCGGGGTCAAATGAGCCGCTGCCGCGCATCCCAAAGCCGAGGCACCCGGTCTCGAGCCCGCGCAGCGCCTTCTGGAACGCCTCGGTAAACGTGCTGCCGATCGCCATGACCTCGCCGACGCTCTTCATCTGGGGGCCGAGCGTCGGATCCACGCCCGGGAATTTTTCGAACGCCCAGCGTGGAATCTTGACGACCACATAATCGAGCGATGGCTCGAAGCTCGCGGGCGTGACCCTGGTAATATCGTTCGGGATCTCATCGAGCGTGTAGCCGACCGCCAGCAGCGCCGCAATCTTGGCGATCGGGAAGCCAGTGGCTTTGCTGGCCAATGCCGATGATCGGCTGACGCGCGGGTTCATCTCGATCACCAGCGGCGTGCCATCATGTGGCGAGACGGCAAATTGCACGTTGCTGCCACCGGTCTCGACGCCCACCGTTCGCATCACGATCTTGGCCATCTCACGCAGCCGTTGCAACTCGCGGTCGGTCAGCGTCATCGCCGGAGCCACGGTGATCGAGTCGCCGGTATGCACACCCATCGGGTCAAGATTTTCGATCGAACAGACGACAACAAAATTATCGTTCTTGTCACGCATGACTTCGAGCTCAAATTCCTTCCAGCCCAGCACGCTCTGCTCGATCAGCACCTGGGTCACGGGCGAGGCGCGCAGGCCACGTTCGGCGATCTCGGCCAGCCCGGCTGGATCGTAGGCGATGCCGCCACCGCTGCCGCCGAGGGTAAACGACGGGCGCACCAGCGCCGGGTAGCCGATCCGTTCCGCTACTGCCAGGGCACCGTCGATCGTCGTCACCGTCTCGCCGAGCGGCACACCAAGACCTACGCGCAGCATGGCCTGTTTGAACAGTTCGCGGTCTTCGGCGAGCGCGATCGCCTCGGGTTGCGCACCCAGTAACTGCACGCCATATTTCGCCAGGATACCAAGTTCGGCCAGTTTCATTGCAAGATTGAGGCCGGTCTGCCCGCCCACCGTCGGCAAAATGGCATCTGGCCGTTCGCGTTCGATGATTTTCTCGACGATTTCGGGCGTCAGCGGCTCGATATAGGTCGCATCGGCGAATTGCGGGTCGGTCATAATCGTCGCCGGGTTCGAATTTACCAGGATGACGCGGTAGCCCTCGCGGCGCAGCACCTTGCAAGCCTGTACGCCCGAATAATCGAATTCGCAGGCCTGACCGATCAGGATCGGGCCCGAGCCGATGATCAGGATGGATTGGATATCGGTGCGCTTTGGCAATCTCTTCTCCCTTGCGTTGGTATGGGCGGCGTGCGGATAGCGGACGCAGCATGCGGCGTCCGTACAGGAATGTCGGTGATTATTGCGATGCTTCCATCATGCGGACGAATTCGTCGAACAGGTACTGGGCGTCGTGCGGGCCGGGCGCGGCCTCGGGATGGTATTGCACCCCAAATGCCTGGAGGTCTGGTGCGTGCAACCCTTCGACACACTGGTCGTTCAGATTCAGATGCGTCACCGATGTTCCCGCTGGCAGGGTGCTGGCGTCGACGGCAAAGCCATGGTTGTGCGATGAGATCTCGACGCGCCCGGTGGCATCGTAGCGCACCGGCTGGTTGCCGCCATGGTGGCCAAAGCGCAGCTTGTAGGTGCTGGCACCCAGCGCCAAACCTAAAATCTGGTGCCCGAGACAGATACCAAACAGCGGTTTCTTGCCCAGAATCGCGCGCGTATTCTCGATCGCATACGTCACCGCCGCCGGATCGCCCGGGCCATTCGAGAGGAATACGCCGTCGGGTTCCAGCGCCAGGACTTCGCTCGCAGGTGTGGTGGCGGGCACGACGGTGATGCGACAGCCGCGCTCGGCGAGCAAGCGCAAGATGTTGCGTTTGATGCCGTAATCATAGGCCACGACGTGAAAACGTGGCGCGGTGTCGCCCGCCGCCCACTCACCCGGATTACCTGAGGCCCACGGGTACGCCTCGGCGCAGGTCACGTATGGCACGAGATCGAGCCCGTCCATCTTTGGCGCACTGCGCGCGGTGCTCACCAGCGCCTCGGCATCGTCACGCGCCGATGAGACCACGCCGCGCATCGCCCCCGCCGCGCGGATGTGGCGCACCAGCGCGCGTGTATCCACGCCGGTGATGCCCACGACACCGGCATCGCGCAGGTACGCGTCGAGCGGCTGCTCGCTGCGGTAGCTGCTCACGCGGCGGCTCGCGGCGCGCACGACAAACCCCGAGAGCCACGGTTTGCTGCTCTCATCGTCGGTGGCGTTCACACCCGTGTTGCCGATATGCGGTGCGGTCATCACCACGATCTGGCCGTAGTACGACGGGTCGCTCAGCACCTCCTGGTAGCCGGTCATCGCCGTGTTGAACACCACCTCACCGATGCGCTCGCCGATCGCACCCAGCGCGCGCCCGCGCCAGAGCGTGCCATCTTCCAGCGCCAGCAGCGCGAAGCCGGTTTCGGTCACAGTTGTACCTCCTCGATCACCACTGCCGTCTCATCGCAGGCGTGGAACAATGGGCAGACCACACAATCCTTCCAGACCTTCTGCGGGAAGCGCTCCTTCTCAGTGATCGCAAAGCCGAGCTTCTGAAAGAACGCCACCGCGCGCGTCAGCGCAAAGATCGTCACAAAGCCGCGCCGCCGCGCCTCGGCCACAAGTTCCTGCACGACACGGCGGCCGACGCCGTAGCTGCGGTAGGCGGGCAGCACCGCGAGCGAACGCACCTCGACCAACTGCGGGCTGTAGGCCAGCAGCGAGCCGATACCGACCACGCGCCCGTCGACCTCGGCCACCAGCCAGGTGTCGATGCTGGCGCAGATATTGGCTTCGCTACGCGGCAACAGGTGCCCGAGCCGTACATTCTCTTCCACCACCGCGACAATCGCGGCGATATCGGCGGCGGTTGCCACGCGCACGACGACCTCGGCGGTCGTGGTGGTGGCGGCGTAAAATGCGATTGATTGTGTGTTCACGATGATAGTTCCTGTTTACCGTGCATCCGTCGGGCCGAAGCATTCCCTGCGGCTCGCAAGCCGCAGACGGAATGCTTCGGCCTTACACCCGACCCGCACCCGCCACGCCTTACACCCGACCCGCACCCGCCACGTATCCATGGCCCCTCCCCACCTGTGGGGGAGGGGTTGGGGTGGGGGGTTACCCCACGATCCGCGTCCCCATCCCCACGACCCCCAGACCCGCCAGATCCACGATCCGCGCGGCGGCGACACCCGCATCGAGCGCGGCCAGCGCCGATTGCACCTTTGGCACCATGCCACCGCTGATCGTGCCGTCAGCGATCAGCGCGACCACCTCGGCGCGGCTGATCTGCGCGGCCCGCGCGCCCGCCACCAGTACCCCCGGCACGTTGGTGACAAACACGACCTCTTCAGCGCCGATCGCGGCCGCGACCGCACCCGCGATCTCATCGGCGTTGACGTTGTACGCGCCGTCCGGGCCGAGTGAGATCGGTGCCAGCACGGGCACGGTGCCATCTGCCAGCAACGCGTGCAACACCTCGGCGCGCACCGCCACCGGCCGCCCGACAAAGCCCAGCGCGGCGTCCTGCGGTTCCACCCGCACGAGGCCACGATCGACGCCCGAGAGCCCGATCGCGTCCACACCTGACAGGTTTAGCGCCGCGACGAGCCGGGTAGAAACATCACCGCACAGCACCATCGCGGCAGCTTTGCGGGCCGTCGCATCGGTGACGCGGCGACCATCGACAAACTGTGGCGTCCCGCCGAGCAACGCTTGCAGCGCACCAACTTCTTTTCCACCCCCGTGAACCAGCACCGGTGTCGGCTGGATCTGCGCCACAGCGGCGACCAGCCGCGCAACAAACGCCGGGTCGTCGATCTCGTTGCCCCCGATTTTGATCACAAGCATCGTGTAGCTCCCGTGAGCAGCACGTTTCGTCGCGTGCGGCCCTCACCCCCAACCCCGCTCCCATTTTGGGAGAGGGGAGCGCACCGGTTCAGTTTCGCCATCGGTAGCCTCACAACAGACCCATTGTTTCGTCGATCTCGAACATCGCGTTCATGTTTTGGATGGCCTGGCCGGCCGCGCCCTTGACCAGATTGTCGATGCTCGACGCGACGATCAGCAGCCCCGGCCGCGCCAGCGTCAGCGAGATCGCGCACATATTGGTATGCGTGGTATGCACAAACGCCGCCAGTATGCCGTCGGGTAGCACGCGTACAAACGGCTCGGCGGCGTACTGGGCATCGTACAGCGCGCGGATATCGGCCAGCGCGAGCGCCGGGTCGACGCGCAGATAGATCGTGCTGAGCATGCCGCGCGTGGCCGGCACAAGATGTGGCGTAAAGATAATCTCGGGCACAATACCACTGCTGAGCCGCGCCGCCTCCTGCTCGATCTCGCCGACGTGGCGGTGCAGACGCCCAGGGTTGTAGGGCGCAACATTCTCGTTGGCTTCGGGAAAGTGGAACTGCTGTTTGGGCGCGCGGCCACCACCCGAAATACCGGTCTTGGCGTCGACGATGATCGTCGCATCGGCCAGCAGCCCGGCGCGCAGCACCGGCGCAATACCAAGCAACACGCTGGTAGGGAAGCACCCCGGTGTCGCGATCAGCGGCGCATCGTGCAGCGCGGCGCGGTTGATCTCGGGCAGACCATACGGCGTGGGCAGCAACTCGGGTGCCGGGTGCGCGTGGCCATACCACTGCGCATAGCTCGCGGGTGTGCGCAGCCGCAGGTCGGCCGAGAGATCGACGACCCGCACCCCGGCGGCGCGTGCCTTGCGCGCAGTGGCGGCCGCTGCACCGTGCGGCAACGCCAGCAACACCACATCGATCCCGGCCCACGGTGCAGCGTCGATGGCGATCAGCGGCGCATCGAGCGGGCCCGGGAACACATCGGCCAGCCGCTTGCCCGCCTGGGTCTCGGAGGTGCAAAAGACCACCTGTGCGTCAGGGTGGCGCTGGAGGCGGCGCAATGCCTCGTAGCCGGCGTAGCCGGTGGCACCGCAGAGGCCGACGCGGAGGGTGTTCATGAGCGGCTCCAATACAAAATTTCGGGCGGCGGGTAGCCCGCCCCACGGGATCGTACGGACGGGGGATAGCCCGCCCTTTCATCGCACAAAAAAAACCCCCCGAACCCTTGATGGGTGCGGGAGGCGTTGCTGGTGCGCTATGCCACTGCTGGCTATCCGTGCGCGCGCAAACCACCACCCGCCGAGCCACGCAGACTCGGACGGTGGAAGGGACGACGCGGCGGGTTGAGATCAAACACAATACTCATATCGTGCAGATGATACGTCCTTGCGCGTGCATTGTCAAGATTGCCAGTCCTTGCGGGGTTGACACCCACCCCACCCCCCTGCTACAGTAGCAGTGTCGTACGCGCCGATCAAGAGTGCAACCAATGCCGCTTTCGCTACGCTCAACTTGCACGCGGCTGGTCGTGCTCCTGCTGCTCGCGCTGCTCTTGCCGCCCGCGCCCGCCGTGGCAGCCACGGTGCAAATCCGCACGCAGGCACCTACGCTGGCGTTCCCTGAAGAGCTCACACTCGCGGCGCGGATCACGCCCACCGACCAGATTGCGCGGGTGGTGATCGAGTATCGCGTCGACCAGCGCACCTGTGGCACGGTGATCGCCCGCGCCTTCCCAAAGCCCGATCCCGCACAGCCAGATACCTACCGCTGGACGTGGGAGATGCGCCAATCGGGCTCGATGCCGCCGGGCGCGACGATCCGCTACCGCTGGATTGTGACACTGCGCGATGGCACGACGGTGCGTAGCGATCAGCAGACGGTGCTCTGGCGAGACGAGATCCACAGCTGGCAATCGCGCACGCGTGGCACGCTCACGGTCTGGTGGTACAGCGGCGATACCGCGTTCGCCGATGCGTTGCTCACCGCTGGTACCACGACGCTGACCGAGCTCGAGGCACTTACCGGTACGAAATCGACCACGCCAATCCAAATGCTGATCTACCCCGATACCGATGCGTTGCGCGCGGCGATCCTGTACGAACCGAGCTGGATCGGCGGCCAGGCTCATACCGAGAAGTATATTGTGATAATGGGGATCGCACCCGCCGATCGTGAATGGGGCGCGCGTGTCACCGCGCACGAACTGGCGCACGTCGTCATCGGCGATCTGACATTCTCGTGCATCGTCACCATTCCGACCTGGCTCAACGAAGGGCTGGCGGTCTATGCCGAGGGGGGTCTTGATGAAAGTGGCGCGGCCGATCTGCGCCGTGCAATCACGACCAATCGGCTGCTGCCGGTACGCGCGCTGAGCGGTGCATTCTCGGCCGATCCCGGGCGCGCCGATCTGTCGTACAGCCAGAGCTACAGCCTGGTCGAGTATCTGATCCGTACCGGTGGCAACGCAAAGATCCAGCAACTGCTCGCCGCCCTGCGCGATGGTGTGCCGATCGAACCGGCGATGCAGCGGATCTATGGCTTTGGCATCGACGCATTTGATGATCGTTGGCGCGCCGCGATCGGTGCGCCACCACGGCCAAAGACAACTCCATGAGACGCGCGCTGCTGCTGCTCATGCTGCTCACCGGCTGCGCGCTGCCGCAGATCCCGCGCACGACACCCACGCCGCAACGGCCGACGCTCAGCACGCCCGTGCCGACGCGCCCACCCACGCCCGGCACGACACCAACCGTGCCGGGCGCGACGGCAACCCTGCCAGCTGCCACGCCCATACCGCCCGGCGTGTTTGTCGATGAACCGACTGGCGTGCGGCTCGATTACCCCGTCTCCTGGATGCCAAATACGGAGCCCTACGACGACGAGCTCATCTGGCTCAACGATCCCGACGAAAGCGTTTCGGCGTTGCTCATGCACCGCCCGGGTGCCACGACGCTCGAACAGACCGTCGAGACCTGGCGCACGATCGCGTCTGGCTGGTACGAAGACCTGCGCATGACCGAAGATACCGCAACCACCCTGGCAGATGGTCGCGCCGCGTGGCGATTTTCATTCGATGCAACTGATGAAAATGGCAACACAACGCGCGTGCTGTTTCTTATCACCCGACGCCGCGATTCTGCCGTCGCGCTGCTGATATACGGCGCGCCAGCTGCGCTACGCGCGCGACGCGCGGATATCGCCGTACTGTTGCAGGGCCTGACGCTCCAATCACCGCAGATCGCGGGTGTACCACGCGAAGAGGCGCTGGTATTGCTGGCAGGCGAGACCGACGACGCGCGCGATTACGATCCCGCAATCTTTGGCGGCGATACGCTGCTGTACGCCGGGCTCGTGACACGCAACCCGCAGCTCGAGATCGTCGGCGATCTGGCCACCAGTTGGACGATCAGCGCCGATCGGCGCATCTATACCTTCACAATTGACCCGAATGCACGCTTCCACGATCGAAAACCGATTACCGCAACAGCTGTCATCTTCTCCTGGGAACGCGCCGTCTCGCCTGCACTTGCCTCACCCGCCGCGATGACGTACCTGAACGATATCGCTGGTATCGCGGCCGTACACGATGGCACGGCCAGCCACGCCAGCGGCCTGCGCGCGATCGACGATCAGACCCTGGAAGTGACGCTGACGCAGCCACGCGCGACGTTCCTCGAAAAGCTGGTCTACCCGGTCTCGGTGGTGGTAGACGAAGCCACGATCGACCGCACACCCGACTGGTTTCGCACCCCAAATGGCAGCGGCCCGTACCGCCTGGCGCGCTGGGAGCCACAACAGGCGATGGTCTACGAACGCGTGGAAGACACAGGCCGCCCGCTGCCCGCGATCCGCTATATCGTCTATCGCCTGATCGACGAGTATGGCGTCAATCTGTACGAGACCGGCGGCATCGATTTGACCTATCTCTACAGCAGCGAAATAGCGCGCTTTCGCGCTATCGACGAACCACTGCACGCCGATCTGCGCGAGGCGGGCGCGCTCTGTACCCAGTATGTCGTGCTCGATACCACCCGCCCACCGTTCGATGACGTGCTCGTGCGCCAGGCGTTCGCTGCGGCGGTCGATCGGCAGCGTTATGTCGATATAACTGCTGTGGGTGAGGCGATCCCGGCGCAGGGGATCTACCCGCCAGGACTGCCGGGCTACCGCGAAACGCTGCGTGGCCAGCGCTTTGATATCACACGCGCGCGCACGTTGCTTGCGCAAAGCAGCTACCCGACCGCCGCCGAGCTCCCCGCGCTGACGATGACACTCTCAGGCTACGGCAGCGATATCTCAAACAATGCAGGCGCACTCGCACAGATGTGGCGCGACGCATTTGGCATCACGATCAATTTCGAGAATATCGACCCGGCGCAGTATGATGAGGAACTGGTTGCCGCGCGCCACGGCACCATGTTTTTGCGGAGCTGGTGCGCCGATTACCGTGACCCCGAGAATTTTGCCGAGGCGCTGTTTGGCGAAGGCGAAGCCGAGAACTACAGCGGTTACCAGGATCCAGCGACCCAGGCGCTGCTCGATGCCGCCCGGATCGCGGGCGATCCCGCGCGGCGGCTGGCGATGATGGCCGAGGCCGAACAGCGGATCGTCGACGCCGCACCCGTGATCGTGCTCAACCATCTGCGCAGCGCTGCGCTGGTGCGCCCGGCCGTCAAGGGCTTCACGCTGGTGCCGGTCGCCGTACCACTGATGCGCTACCTGCGGCTGGAGTACCCGCCGGACACGTAGGGCCGCAGCAATACTCCGGCTCTACTGCAACCCCGTCACCAGGCCGGCATATTTCTCGGTGAGCACGCGCGCCTGTTCATCACTGGTGCCCTCGGCGAAGACCTGGAAGAACGGGCCATCAGCATCGGGCATGATCAGCACCCATTCATCGCCCAGGTCGATTTTGACACCATCGGTCTGGTCGCCCTCGCGGTTCTGGTACTGCTGATACAGGATCCGCATCACCTTGCCCTTGCTCTCCCAGCGGCACGGCACGCGTGCCTGGCTCATGTGATACGCTGGCAGATCGGCGAGGATCGCCGAGACCCGCCCGCCGTGGAGCGCCAGCAGCTCGAGCAACTTGGCTACCGAGAACAGCCCATCGGCGATCGGGTAGTAACCCGGGAAGATCAGGCTGCCGCTGCCATCACCGAGCAGCAACATATCACGTTGCGCTGCCGCCGTTCGCATCAGCGCGCCCAGCGAATTGCGTGTGCGAACGATCGTGCCACCGTAGCGCGCCGCGATCTCTTCAAACGCGCGCGGTGCGGTGACCGGCACCGCCACCGTGCCCCCACGCGCCACCGCCATACTCAGCGCCGTCAGGAGCGCCAGCGCCTGCATCCCCGGCAGCTTGCGGCCGGTATCATCGATCAGAAACACCTGCTCGCCGCCGCTATCGAGCCGCACACCGAGCCCGGCGTTGACCACGGGTGTAATCCGCGCCAGCCGGTCCATACCACGATCAAATTCGTGCTGGGTGCGATCGTTGGCGTTCTCCTCGAGATTGGCGTTGAGCTCGACCGGGCGTGTCTCGAGCCGCCGCAGGATCGTCGAGAGAAATGGCGCGGCGTTGACATTCGCATAATCGACGACAAGCTCGAAGCCGCGCATCGCCGCCAGCGCCTCGGGGCGGATCGCGCGCAGGAACCGCTCGACATACGTGCCAGCGACATTCTCGTTTTCGCCGATGCGGCCGATCTCATCGAGGTACACGCGCCGGTAGTCTTCGCGAAAAAAGATGCCCTCGATTTTGCGCTCGGTAGCGGTATCGATATCGAGCCCGGCCGAATCGAAGAATTTGATATCGACCACGCGATTGTCAAACGGCGAGAGCCGCGTATGCACCCCGCCCGCCGCACCACTATCGTGCGTGATAATCCGCGCCACCGGCAGCGGTACGCTGTGCAAATCGGCCACGTGGATGCCGGCCGAAGGCAGCCCGGCGACGATCGCACGCTTGAGCATCCGCGGCGTATGATGCGCGTCGCGGTTGATCGTCACCGAGCTACCGCGCGGCAATGTGGTGCCGTAGGCCGCGCCGAGCCGCGCACAGAATTCGGGCGTCAGGTCGATATTCACCAGCCCGGTGATCCCCGTGCGGCCAAACAGCACGCGGCGGCCCTGGCTGCCCCAGATGATGCTACTGCTGATCGTCGCGCCTTCGTCGACCTCTTTTGAAGGCCAGATCTTGACGTTTGCGCCGATCACCGCGCCCGAATTGATCACGGTCTGGTCGCCAATGACCGCGCCCTCAAACAGCACGCTGCGGCTCTTGATATTGCACTGACGCGCGACGATCGCACCGCGCAACTCGGCACGCTCGCCGACATACGAGTTGCGCCACAGCACTGATCGATCGATCGTCGCCCGCGCATCGATGATCGTATAATCGCGGATGACCGTCGGCCCGTAGATGATTGCGCCGCCCTTGACCTTTGCGCCGTGACCAAGGTACACCGGCCCATGAAATTGCGCATCGGGCGCGATTTCGGCATCGCCATCGACCCAGACATCATCAAACACCCGCTGGCCGATCCGGGGCAATGCAACTTTGCCCAGCAGGTAATCGCGGTTGGCACGCATATACTCTTCGATCGTACCGACATCCGTCCAGTAGCCCTCAGCCACATACCCACGGATCGGCATGCCATCGCGTAACATGCGCGGAAAGACATCCTTCGACCAGTCAACCATCTTCTCTTTATCGATATAGCGAAATACTGACGGATCGACGACGTAGATACCCGTATTGACGGTATCGGAGAAGACCTCGCCCCAGCTTGGCTTTTCGAGGAACTGACGCACATTGCTCTGCTCATCGACGATCACCACGCCAAAATCGAGTGGATTTGGCACACGCGCGAGCGTGAGCGTGAGCATATTGTTGTGCGTCTCGTGGAAATCGATCACCTGACGCAGATTATAATCAGTCAGCGCATCACCCGAAATAACAAGAAACGGATCTTTGAGCAGATGGGCAGCATTACGCACGCTACCGGCGGTGCCGAGCGGCTGCTCTTCGAGCACATACTCAATATGCACACCATGCGCCGAACCATCACCAAATTGATCCTGGATGACATTTGCGAGGTACTGGAGGGTGACAACGATCTCGGTGATGCCGTGGAGCTTGAGCAACTCGATGATATGCGCCATCACCTGCCGATCGACGATCGGCACCATCGGCTTGGGCCGGTTGATTGTCAGCGGGCGCAGGCGAGAACCTTCGCCGCCCGCCATCACTACCGCTTTCATGCTGCACTCCACCACTCTGTAGGCCGATTCAGTATAGCATGCCGGGCTCTTCGCTGCGCTCAGTATGAGCACGAGCACACCGGGTTCGACACGGATTGCGCGGATTGCACCGACACGCCGTACCATCTGGTCGGGTGCAGTAGCGTGGGGAAATGCGCCGGTAGGCACGCGAGTGCGTCTGGTCGCCGGGGATGAGCATGTCGGCTATACGCAGGCGGCGGGCTTCAGCCCGCCGCGCGCGATGAAGGGATTTGGACGATCGCAGTGGCACGACTCTGTTTACTGTAGAGGCGGGCTATGGAGGCCGATTCGGTTGCCCTCGCTGTCGCGGATAAAGGCAAACGAGCCCTGGGGATCGATGGCGGTTTCCGGCATAAGCACCGTGCCACCAGCACGTTCGACTCGTTCCAGGGTTGCGGCCATGCGATCAGCAACGTTGAGGTAAATGACCGTGCCGGTCAACGCGGGTTTCAAGTCGTCACGCAGGACCACTGCACCAGAAACGACGCCTGGCCCGGCAGGCAGGAAGCCGTGGGGATCGCCCTGAAACGCGCTTTTGTCGATCTCAACATCCAAAATGGTGCGGTAGAACGTGACCGCGCGGTCGAAATCGACGGCAGGAATTTCGAACCACGTGATAGTGTGCTGCATGTCGGTTGCCTCCTCGATACGTGTTGTTTACGAAACATGTACAGCATACCCGTGGCGAGTGACACCCCTATGTCAGCAGCATCGAGCAGATTATTCGATGTGTTCCGGATTCTGTGCGTCAGCTTTCGCATACTGCAGGAGCAGCGCTTCCGCCTCGGCACGCAGCCGTTGTGCCAGCGACTCTGGCTCCAGTACGCGAACGCGTGCGCCCCATCCAAGCAGCCACTGGAGCACATCGCTTTCGTGACGCACCCGCAGCGTCACCAATAACCCGTTGTTCGTTTCCTGTTCTGATTCAGTGTAGAACAGGCGATCCTCGCGTACCCAGCGGGAAATACTGGCGTCGAAGAGGACGCGAACGACCAGATCACGTTCGCTCCGGCCAACCTGTGCAAGCGCGAAATCGGCCGGGCGCGCAAACAGTCGGGGCAGCAGCAATGGGCGGTCCATACGGTCGAGCCGAAAGTTCCGGATGTCACCACGTACGTGGCAGTGCGCCCCGAGATACCAGTGGCCAGCCACGAACGCCAATCCATATGGATCGGCATCACGGTCGAGCGAGTGGCTGCCGGCCTCGCCAGAGCGGGTATGGTAGTGAAAGCGCAGTGTCTGCTGCTTGATGATCGCTCGCCGAATAATCGGCAGATGCTCGGCTCCGGTCCCGCGACCTGACGGAAAGAACTGAATCCGTTCCTGGAGCGCCGCGAGGGGTGGGCGCAGGTCATCTGGCAGCACCCCGCTGATCTTTCGGCCAGCGTTACGGGCTGCGGCCTGGTACTCAGCATCAAAGCTCTGCACCATGACATCGCTGCCAAGCAGCAACAGCATCGCTTCTTCAAGGGTAAAGCGGAGCGGCGGCAGAAAGTAGCCATCGACCAGCCAGTAGCCACTGCCCGGCTCGGACACCACCGGCACGCCCGCTTCGCAGAGCGCCTGGACATCGCGATAGATCGTGCGCTTGCTCACCGCAAACGCTTCGGCAAGATCTTCGGCCCGGCGCTTGCCAC
>JAYUYF010000842.1:0-6100 GCA_043752605.1 Roseiflexaceae bacterium | reverse complement strand
CGACGAGCGTCTGCGGATCGAGCGGCAGCATGTGCTCGCCGGGCACAGGTGCGTTGCGCTCGGCCATGCCCACCAGCGTGAGCCGCAGCGGTGCGCTGCGTTGTGTGAGTGCAGCCTTGAGTGCGAGATCGGGGGCCGGTCGGCGGCTTTGCAACTGCAAATACTCGTGCAGCGCGGTCGAATACGGTGTACGTTCGAGGGTGACGACATCGACGGGTGTATCGATCATCCCGTCTGTCGCCGTACCAGCGAGCGCGTGCTGCGCGCCAGCGGTGACGATCCGCGCCAGGATCTCGACCGTGCGATAACCCATCTCGCGCTCGCGCTGGGCGATCACCGCGCTGGCGGTGCCATCCATCAGCAGCCGCACGCTATCGGCACCGATATCAAAGCAGATCAGGCGCACGCTGCCCGCGCGCTGCGTGGCGTCGAGCGCGCGCCCCCAGTTTGGGCCGTTGGCACCGCACGCGCCAAATGCACCGGCGAGGTTCGGCTGGGCTGCAAGCACGGCAACTGCTGTCGCGCGGCCGCGTTCGGCATCATACTGATCTTCGAGCGGATCCATGATCGCTGATGTATGGCCGGCGAGCGCATCACGAAAGCCACGGACGCGCTCGACGCCGTTGCGCGCCACCAGCGAGTCGACCGCCGTCGCGACCTCAGCTTCGGGCGGCACCAGCTGCCGCAGCACCTCGCCCGCGCGCCGCCCGGCGGCGTAGTTGTCGGTGCCGATATAGACCAGCGCGGCGCTGTCGGCGATCGGTGGTGTATCAAAAGTGACCAGCGGCACCGCAGCAGCACGCGCATCGGCGAAGATTGGCTCCAGCGCGGCGGCGGCGATTGGGGCCACGCCGATGCCATCGACCCGGTCGTGCAGCGCCGCAATGATCTGTTGCCGCTGACCTGTCAGGTCGTCGCCGCCATCGCCAAGGACAAACGTCAGTTCGATACCCAGATCGGCGGCGGCGAGCATCGCACCACGCCGGACGTTGTCCCAGTAGCGGCTTATACCGCCACCGACCGCACGATATTCGTACAGCCGTTGTGGGTCGCGCGCGTCGCGCAGCACCAGCCGCACCCCCGACCAGACCTGCGCGGCGAAGACCGTCAGCAGGTTATCCTGTACGACACGCACGACGCTGCGCACATCGCCCGAGGCGGCGGCGGCATCGAGCAGTTCGAGCATCAGGCGCGTCTCTTGCGCGGCGAGCGTCAGCTCACGGTACAGCTGGCGTTGATTGTCCATACTACCCGGTATTCTTCAATCCAGCGGCAATACCACTGATGCTCAACAGGATCGCGTCCTCGACCGCCTCGTGTTCGGGGCCATCGGGGTCGGCGCGCAGGCGGCGTAGCAACTCGACCTGCACGTAGCTCAGCGGATCGACATACGGGTTGCGGCGACTGATTGAGGTCTTGAGCACTGGCGCATCGGCGAGCAACTCTTGCGCTTGAACAACCTGCAGCACCTGGTTCACGGCACGCGCATACTCATCCGTGATCTGGGTCGCGATCGCGGTGCGCAGCGCCGCGTCTGGCACCAGACTGGCGTAGTGCTGCGCGATCTGCATGTCGGCCTTGCCGAGGATCATCTGTGCGTTATCGATCATAGTGCGAAAGAACGGCCAGTCGGCGTACATCTGCTGGAGCAGCGCGCATCGTTCGGGGGTATCCGAAAATTGTGCGAGCGCGGTGCCGAGCCCGTACCAGCCGGGCAGCGTGTAACGGCTCTGCATCCACGAGAACACCCACGGGATCGCGCGCAGATCTTCGATCCGCTGGCTGCCGCGGCGGCTGGCCGGGCGGCTGCCAATATTGAGGCGGCTGATCTCGGCTATTGGTGTTGCGCTGCGAAAGAAGGCCAGGAAGCGTGGATCATCATATACCAGCGACCGGTACGCATCGCACGAGAGCCGCGCCAGCTCTTCAAGTGCTGCTTCCCAATCCGGCGGCGTGACATCGGGTGGCGCGAAACCCATGCGCAGCACAGCGTTGATCAGCTGCTCGAGATGGCGATGCGCGAGCTGTGGCAGCGCGTAGCGGTCGGCGATCACTTCGCCCTGCTCGGTAATCTTGATTTGATTGCCGACGCTGCCCGGTGGCTGCGCAAGAATTGCGCGATTGGCCGGCCCACCGCCGCGCCCGATCGAGCCGCCGCGGCCGTGGAACAGCCGCATGCGGATGCCCTCGCGCGCCGCAAATGCATTCATGGCACGCTGCGCCTGATACAGCGCCCAGTTGGCCGAGACAAAGCCAACATCCTTGTTGCTGTCCGAATACCCGATCATCACCTCCTGCACATCGCCGCGCAGCCGCAGATGCTCGCGGTAGGCGGGCACCGCCAGACACGCACCCAGCACCTGCGCCGACGCGGCCAGGTCATCGCCGGTCTCAAACAGCGGCACGATATGCAGGCGGGCAATGCCATCGGCCGATCGGGCGAGACCGGCCTCGCGCGCCAGCAAGAGCACCTCGAGCAGATCGCTCGCGCCGCGCGACATCGAGACGACATAAGTCTCGATCGCGCCCGGGTTGAGCTGGTCGAGGATCGCTGCCACCGTGCGCAGCGTCGTGACGATCTCGCAGGTCTCTTCGCTGTACGGCAGGCGCGTGGGGATCAGCGGGCGGCTGTTGTCCAGCTCGCGCGCCAGCAACGCCGTGCGCTGGTCTTCATCAAGCGCGTCGTAATCGTCGCACACCTGGGCCGCCGCCAGGATCTCGGCCACCGCGCTGCCGTGGCGCTCGCTGTTCTGGCGGATATCGAGCGTCGCGGTGCGGAAACCAAACACCTCGACCTGACGGATCAAGTCGGCGAGCGCGCCGCTGGCGGTGGCGCTGGCAGCATTGGCGCGCAGGCTTTCATCGAGCACCTCCAGATCGGCCACAAACTCGGCCACATCCAGATAGCGCGTGCGCGTCGGCGCGGGTGGATCGCTGCCCCAGGCGGGCTCGACCTGCTCGGTATGTGCCAGTGCGCCCAGCAGTTTTTCGTGCATGTAGGTACACTTCTGGCGGTACGGCTCGAACGGGATGCGGCTCTGCATGGTGCTCGTCAGCTCGGGAAACGCGGCTGCGTCGAGCGCGACCGACTCCTGAAGCGCGCTGCTGATCGTCACCTGACGCGACGACTGGCTCAGGCGGTGGCTGAGGCTCTCGACTGCGGTGATATAGCAGCGCAGCGCTGCGGTGCGCAGCAGCCGTACCGTGCGCAACGTCACATCGTGGGTCACATTCGGGTGCCCGTCGCGGTCGCCGCCCATCCAGCTGCCAAAACGCAACAGCGGCGTCACGCGCCAGCTGTGTTCGGGATAATAGCGCCGCAGCTCGAAC
Source organism: Roseiflexaceae bacterium (assembly GCA_043752605.1). Classification (GTDB taxonomy): domain Bacteria; phylum Chloroflexota; class Chloroflexia; order Chloroflexales; family Roseiflexaceae; genus JAYUYF01. Next base: position 2,770 of record JAYUYF010000842.1, on the reverse strand, counting down.
TCGATCTCGCGGTACAGGCTCGGAATGCGGCCAAACAATCCGTGTTCAAAATAGAACAGCCCGTTTTTGACCTCATCGAGCACGGTCGGCCGCACGACGTGTACCTCATCGCTCTGCCAGAGGCCCTCGACTTCTTCGAGCACCGCGCGTGCGAGCTCATCGCGGGCTGCGGCATCGAGCGGCTGTGCGAACTGGGTATCGATCAGATCGGCCAGGCGGCGCAGCTTTTCAAGTGTCGTGCGGCGGCGCGCCTCGGTGGGGTGCGCGGTGAAGACCGGCACGATCAGCGCGTTGGCGATCCAGTCTTGCAGCGCCGCCGCCGAGACCCCCGCCGCACGTAGTTCGGCTACCGCCGCGCCGATCGACTCAGGGCGGGGCGCGTCATCGTCTGCGCGCACGCGGTCGCGCAGCGACCAGATCCGTTGCATCTGTTCGGAGAGATTGACGAGCGCAAAATAGGTGCTGAACGCGCGCAGCAGCGCGGCCGCCTCGGCGACAGTGAGCCGCGCCACGATCGAGTCCATCTCGGCGCGCAGCGCCGGGTTATCGCCCGCACGCAGCGCCTTGCTGAGGGTGCGGACGCGCTCTTCGAGCGCATAAATCGCTTCGCCCTCCTGCGCGCGGATGACGTCGCCGAGCGTCGCGCCGAGGGTGCGGATCGCCAGCGAGAGCCGGTCACGGGTGGGGATGGTGCGCTGGGTCAACGCGGTGTTCCTCTCGTTGTTGGCATTTGGTCTATTATAGGGGCATCCTGCGGATGGTGTGCATCCTGCGGATGATGTGTATCCTGCGGATGATGTGCATCCTGCGGATGGTGTGCGGCTCGCGCCGCAGGCGGTCAGGGGCCACCTTGCCCCTGACAACCCCGGCAAGGGGCGTTTCCGCCCCCTTGACCCCCAAAACCGCATACCGGGTGGTGTGTGCGAATCGGGCGGTATCTGCTCCGTGCCGCCACACGACCAGCGCCGCCGTCCCGTCTGCCAGCGGCCAGTGGATCGGGCGGTATCTGCTCCGTGCAGCCATATGACCTGTCATGCATGAGGGACGTGCTGTGCTCAGACCGTCGGCACCGCATCGAGCATCGCACGCAGGCGGGCGGGATGGTCGGTGATGATACCATCGACGCCCAAATCGCGCAGCTCGCGGAATTGCGCATCAGTGTTGACCGTCCACACATTGACCATATAGCCTGCGCGGCGCACGACCGGGATCACACGCCGCAACAGCGGCAGCCCGACGTACGGGTGCCAGGCGCTGGCGCCCACAGCGCGCAGTGCGATCAGCGGCCAGGCCTCGCGGAAGCGCACATCGGGCCGGGGTGTACGGCTGCCCATCAGGTAGGCGCGCGGCAATTTGTGTGCGGCGGCGGCGATCGCCCGGAGCGCGACGGTATCGAACGATGAAATAATCACCTGCTCGGCGATCCCGGCATCGGTCACGGCGCGCGCGGTGGCCTGCGCGACGCGGCGATCCTTGAGCTCGATATTGAGCTGCATACCGTGGCTGCGCGCAAAATCGCAGACCTCGGCGAGCGTCGGCACCTGCGCGCCGCCGCCGACATCGAGGCGCTGGAGCATTGCCAGCGTACAGGCAGCCACCGGGCGGCTACGCGCCTCGAAGCGGCCGGTCGTACCATCGTGAAACACGACCGCAACGCCATCGGCGCTGAGTTGAACATCGAGTTCGCACATCTCGGCACCGTGCTGGTGCGCGAGCGCGAAGGCGGCCATCGTGTTCTCGGGCGCATCGGCGGAGGCCCCGCGGTGCGCGATGACGAGTGTCATCTGTGCTTCTCCCCTCACTCCGTGATCATCAGGCATAGAATACACGAGATCGGGGTAGGGATGCACGCCGGGACGCAGCACGCAGCACGCAGCACGTCGGGACGCAGCATGCTGCGTCCGTCCGGGACAGAGCACGTCGGGATGCTGCATGCTGCGTCCGTCCGGGACGGAGCACGTCGGGACGCAGCATGCTGCGTCCGTCGGGGCGGGATTGCTCCCGCCCGTACGTGTCAGCTCAATGTGCTGGCGATCATGGCGGGCGTGATGCCGCCGACGGTGCGCAGTGCCGCCTCGGAGAGCATCGGCGCGAGGATCTTCTGCGCGGCCATCACGTGTGCGCAGGTGCCGTGCAGGCGGAACGTGGTGCAATCGCAGGCCCAGACATCATCTGCGAGCGTGAGCGTATGGTCATTGTTGCTGCCGCGAAACACCGCGCGCCAGGCCGTGATCTGGAGCCGTTCAGGCTCGTGCGCGTAGTGGCGGCTCTTCTCGATCATGCTCACGGTATCGGACTGGAGACCGAGGCGAACGTCTTCGCGTGCTGCGGTGTCGAGCATCGGCGCAAGGATCTTCTGGAGCGACATCACGTGCGCGCAGGTGCTGTGGGTACGAAATGCGGTGCAATCGCAGACCCACTGGCCGCCTTCAAGCGTGATCTGGTGCTCGTTGTTGCTGCCACGAAATACCGCGTGGAGCAGCTGAACCTCGACCCGTTCCGGCTCTTGCGCATAGTGGCGCGCCTTCTCGATCTTGCCAATCAGATCTGAGTGCATACGTCCCTCTTTTCTTTCCCGGTGAATAAACAGGAAGGCGGCACCAGCCAATGGCCAGTGCCGCCCGCATTGCCGAACCGGCGTGTGCGCGCCGGGATGGTGGGGACGGAGGGACTTGAACCCTCACGGTGTGAACCACAAGTTCCTAAGACTTGCGCGTCTGCCATTTCGCCACATCCCCTCTGGCGGCATTGTAGCATACTCACGGTGGGC
>JAYUYF010000841.1:0-2401 GCA_043752605.1 Roseiflexaceae bacterium | reverse complement strand
TAGCAGTGTGCCGATCAGCGACCAGACCAGGAGCAACGCGAGACCGATGATCGTCAGCCACGACACGCGCGGGTGACGCTGCATACGCACCGCAGCCGTCACGATGCCGATCAGATACAGCATCATCAGCGGTAGCTGCGGGGCGATCTGGACGACAAACTGGATCAGCATTTCGCTCGGGCCAATATCCATATGCGCTCCTGTCTGCGGTAATCCTCGGCGTTACGTGCCGCCGTGCTCCTGGATCGCCAGCGCTTGCGCGCGCACGTAGGGCGTCGGCCGTGCCGCGAGCACACACGCCGCGTCTGTGCGTGCTGCGGTGCTATCGCCGCTGGCCTGGTGCGCGCGGGCGCGGGCCAGCAGCAGTGCTGCATCAGCGGGTGTGCTGGCCAGGGCCTGCGTGTAGGCCGCCACCGCCGCCAGCGGCTGACCAGCGACGAGCAGCGTGTCGCCCAGCAGCCGCTGCACGGGGGCTGCTGGCCAGCCGTATATCTCGGCCCAGGCGACGAGTTGCTGCGCCCACGGCAGTTGCCCGCAGAGCGTGCGCTGCTGCTCCACCAGTGGCATATCAAACGTGACACGTTCGCCATCAAACACGACAAGTGCATCGGCCAGCGCACCCGCCAGATCGCCCATGCGGTAGCGCAGCGCGGCACGATACTGTCGCAGATCGACATTGGTGGGCGCGGCGGTGAGCGCGGCATCAAAATCGGCCAGCGCCTGGACATCATCGCCCGTATCAGCCGCGACCATCGCGCGTGCGCCGAGCGTCGGGTGGTGATCGGGTTGTGCCAGCAGGGCGGCAGCAAAATCGGCTTGCGCCGCCGCCAGATCGGCTTGCAGCCAGGCCGCCACGGCGCGATTGGTGAACGCGATCGCGCGTTGTGCGCCCGCCGAGCCGGGGATCGCGGCCGTCGCCGCCTGCCGCCCGGCCGTCAGTTCGCCCGTCACGATCAAGACATAACTGCGCAGCAGATGATGGCGCGCGACCGCCCGCCCGCGTGTGATCGCGCGATCGGCATATGCCAGCGTGCGTGCATAATCCTGCTGTCTGGCGTACAGTTCACCGCGCGAGAAGCCCCAGGCGGCCGCCGTATTGAGCCGCTCGGCGATCCACGGGTTGAGCGTGCTGGCCGCAAGGACTATCAAGAGTGTCGTGAAGACCGCCAGCAGATCGCCGCGCACCGCAAAGCCGACCAGCAGCAGCAGCGCGATCGGCGCACCGACCAGCAGCGTGACCTGATCGGCGCGGCGCGTGGCCAGCTGTGTGCTCAGCAGTGCGCGCAGGATCTGGCCACCATCGAGCGGGAAGATGGGGATCAGGTTGAAGACCGCCAGCACCAGATTGAGCACGATCGCCTGCTGCGCGACGCGGTCGAGACGGATGCCGGGCAGATCGCGATCAAAGAACCAGCCGCGCAGATCGTACCACCACCAATGGCCCAGCAGCGCCTCGGCCCCCCACAGTAGCCCGATGATCACCAGCGCCAGCGCCAGATTCGCCAGCGGCCCGGCGGCGCTGATCGCGATCTGATGGCGTGCCCGGCCCGGCACCCGGTCAAACATCACCAGCCCGCCGAGCGCCCAGAGCACGATGATACGCGTCTGGTAGCCCAGCCGCTGCGCCACTAGCGCGTGGCCCACCTCGTGGATGAGTACGGCCAGGAGCAAGCTCGCCACCACGAGCGTGGTGTCGATCAGCGCGCTCACACCGCTGCTGCCCAGCTGGCTGTAGACATACGCCACCAGCAGCAGCAACGACCAGTGCAGGTGGAGATCGGTACTGGCGATCCGGCCAACGCGTAGCGTGCGCCGCAGTAGTGGCATCATCGTCTGGCGCTCCCGCGACATCGGCGTGTTAACACCCCGCTGTATCATACCGCGATTAACGCCCGCGTGCCGCAGCAGCGCGTGGGCAGAACCGTAGCGCCATTGCAGCGGTTCGGCGCTACGGGGGATCGCCACGCGCTCCCATTCCTGAGCGGCGGTGCCACCAGCGGCCCGCTGGCACGAAGGGTGGCACCACGCAGAACTGGTCACCAGTGATCACCATCACCCGCTCCACCTACGAAGGGCTGCGCCGGATGACGTGCGCGGCAATCTGACCACTGCGACCGACGGTGGGTTGATGACGGGCTATACCTGGACGACGATTGATCGGACAGCGCGAGGATTCGCGATCAACGCACGCGCGGTGCGCCGCAACCGGGCATGCGCAGGGCAGCGTCCGCACCTTGACAAATCAAGCTGGTGCCACCACCGACACCTACGCCTACACGGCGTTTGGGGCGTTGCGCGCGCGCTACAGCGAATCTCAGAACGGTTGAACCCGTCGACAATTGCGCTCCCCCGCTCCAGATGGGAGCGGGGGCCGGGGGGTGAGGTCAGCCGGGCGCAACCA
>JAYUYF010000840.1:0-6126 GCA_043752605.1 Roseiflexaceae bacterium | reverse complement strand
GTGGCTCCAGCCGGACGCAGCGCGCGCAACGGATTAAACAACACACCTTCGAGCGTCAATTGGCTCCAAATGCGTGTATGCTAGCACGGATCACAGTTGTGCGTGCCGGAGGGATCGCGTATACTGGCGGGCGATTTGACCCGCAACACCATCGCGACTGGCGCGCGTGTACTACGTGAGAGAGCGACAAACATTACCATGCCACGACTGTTTCGCATGTTGCTCCTGCTAGCGCTGTGCGCGTTGCTCCCTGCCTGTAGTGCTGCTGCGCGCGCGAGCGCGACGCTCACGCCCGCACCGACAAATACACCCGTGCCGACCGCCACACCTGCACCAACCGCCACGCCCGTGCCGACGATCGCGGCCGGTGTGATGATTGGCAACATTGCGGTGGGTGGCCTAAATACCGATGCAGCGCGCGCCAAAGTTTTGACCGCGCTCGCCGTACTCGATCAACCGATCGCGCTCTCGGTTGGTGATGCACCACAACCGCTCGCACCCGCGTCGGTCGCGCTCACGATTGGCTACGATGCCATGCTCGGCGCTGCGGCAACAGCGGCAAGCAAGACAAAGATACCGCTCGACGTGCGCTACGACACGGCGGTGCTGCGCACAATCCTCGATGCGATCGCAACTGACGGTACTGGCGGGCTCACGGTTATCACCGCCACCGACAGTATTTCGCGCAGTTTTGTGCTCGATGACGACGCCGGAGTAGCACTCGACGATGCGATCAGCCGCGTCAATACCATTTTGCTCGACCCAAAACAACCACGTACGCTTGTACTGCCCACCATCCGGCGCGGCGCGGCCGCCCGACCGACGCGCGAGCAATTGCAGCAACAGCTTGAACTGATGACCAAAGGCTGGAAAGGTGTGATTGGTGTTGCCGTGTATGATCTTGCGGCAGAAGAAACGGTTGCAGCGGTAAACAGCCGCACGGTGTTTCACGCCGCCAGTACGATTAAAGCGGCGATCATGCTCAATGCCTACTACCGGCTGGAGCGTTTCACGCCAAAACAAGAGGCGGCGCTGAAGAAAATGATTATCGAGAGCGATAATCTCGCCGCGAACGCGATGTTGTCCTATGCAGCCGGGCAGCCGGGTACCGAAGGTGCAATCGTCGGGGGCGAAGAGATGAGCGCGTGGCTCAACGAATTGGGCTTGAAGAACACCTACCAGTATGCACCGTACGAGGCGCTCGAGTACATCAAGCTCTACAATCTCAAGACCAAGGCTGGCCCCAAACAGGCGGGTGAGCCACCCTTCACGGATAGCGGGCGCTATCTGCGCACCTCGCCCGCCGAGATGCTCCAGTTGTATGTGATGATCGCGCAGTGTGCAGACGATCGCGGGGTACTGATCGAGCGTCACGGCGAGATCTTCAACGCCGCACGCTGCAAAGAAATGATCACACGGCTTGAACAAAATGCCGATCGCAAGCGAATGGTTTCGGGGTTGCCAGCGGGCACACGCGTCGCGCATAAGAGCGGCTGGATCCCCGATATGCAGGCCGACGCAGGGATTGTACGCTCACCTGGCGGCGATTTTGTCATCGCGATCTATGTCTATCGGCCGCTACCAGCCTCGGGCGTGGCCATCCCGGATCGGGTGATGCAATCGACGATCGGCGCGATCACTAACCTGGTCTACACCTATTACAATCCGCGCACACCATAGCGCGGATCAGTCGCGCAGCGCCGCGCGGCATGCCAGCAGGGCCAGTGCCATCTCGCGCAGCAGCGGGAACTCATCGTCCCACGGATCCTCCGCCACGGCCCAGAAATCGCCGAGCGCCCGGTTGCCGCCGCGCTCGTAATCGAGCGTCTGCACCAGCAACTCGATCCGATCGAGACCCTTCACCAGCCGTGCCTCAGGTGTTGAGCCTTCGACATACGCCTCATACGATGCGAGCAATGCCTCGGCACCGGGCAGTGTGCCGATCAACTGCTGGATCGCCGCGCGTTCTGCATCACGTTTGGTGGCGGCACCCAGCAGATCGCGCGCCGTGTGTGGCAGATCACCGAGCAGCGCCTCGCCAAGATCATGCAGAATCGCAATTGTCAGCAACTGCTCACGATCAACTCCCGGCACAGCGGTGCTGGTAAGCAATGCGAGCAGCGCGACGCCCCACTCGTGGTCGGCAATACTCTCGGGCTGGCTGACGCTGCGCTGGAGCCAGCCGGTGCGGGGCAGGCGCTTGAGTGGGAGCAGGCGTTCGTAGCTGGCGATCAGCCGCGCAGCGGTCGCAGATTGCATCGTGTGGATCCCTCTACTCGCATTACCTGACAAAAAACAGGGTGCATTCTCAGACAATTGTCAGGTTTATTTCAGGATCGGCTTGACATCCTGCACTTATTAGGTATTATACGCTCTGCGCGAACCACAAGATTGAGATATCAAGATCTTGCGCAGTAAGAGTTGTTTGCGGATGTCGGTCGCGGCAGCAGCAACTTGTTGGACAAGGTCATCCGGGGAGACCAGTACACCATTTATCCTGTGCGTTGTGCAGGATGTGTGCTGCGGGTGGTCACATCAGACGTTCGAGGTCGTCGACAATCATTGAATAGAATCATACGTCTCCTGCTGCTCGTAGTCCTTTCATTGCTGCCGCTGTGGCCTGCCGCAGCGTATGCCGCGCCTGCTGCGGCACCCGCCACCGCCCCAAAAGCCAAGGCCCCTACCTACCGCGTCTACGCGACGCGCGAAGGTCTGGTTGGTCATCGTACCGCAAATGGTCATGTCATCCGCCCGCGCGATCGCTTTGTCGCGCTGCCATCGTGGAGCGTGCTCTCGCCACGCGGCACCGACGAATTTCAGGTGCGGGTCACGTACAAAGGCCGCAGTGTGGTACTGCCGGTCTGGGATGTCGGTCCGTGGAATACGCGCGATGATTACTGGTCACCCAACCGTCGTTATGGTGATCTGCCAGTCGGCATGCCGATGGCCTACGCGGCCAAGCGCAACGGTTACAACAACGGCCGTGATGAATTCGGGCGTCGGGTTGGGTTGCCAAACGGGATCGATATCGCCGATGGTGCCTTCTGGGATGACCTGGGCATGACTACCTGGGATTACGTCGAAGTGACATTTCTCTGGCTTGGTGAAGACCCTGGCATACCGAGCGGAACGCAACAGATTGTCGCTCCGGTGGCTAAGGCTCCGGCCCCAACACCGCCGCCCGAGATCGAGCCGGGTGCGACGGCCGTCGACAACAACGGCGATGGCTATCAGTCCGTCGGCGATGAGGCCAATCAGGATGGCTGTGGCGTCGGCGGGCGCTACGCTTATCGGCCCGCCACCGGAGACCCTGCGCACGCAACCTCGTCTGCGAGTTGGAAGCCGGGCATCGCACAGGCGGGGACGTATGAAGTCAAGGCCTATGTGCCGACGTGTGGCCCGCAGGCGACAAACGCCGCACGCTACAAGATTAACCATACTGGCGCGATCACCGAGCGGATCATCGATCAGCAGGCGCTGGCAGGATCGTGGGTTTCGCTGGGCATCTATCAGATGGAGGCGGGCGCTACGATTGAGCTCAGCAACGCGGGTGGCGAAGCCGGGCGTGCAGTCCGTTTTGATGCGATTAAGATCATGCCCCGCCCCGATAGTTCGCCACCACAGGCACAGATACGCAGCGCCGAACCACGTGCTGATGGTGCATTGCTTGTGCGGTGGGACGGCAGCGATGACGCGTCGGGGATCGCCTCCTACGATGTGCAGGTACGCGTGATCCCGGATGGTGGTTGGACGCCGTGGCTCAGTGCCACAACCGCCACCGAAGCGGCATTTGTCCCACCCGGGCCGGGCTCTTACGGGTTCCGCGCTCGTGCCCGCGATTGGCTCGGCAACGAGCAACCCTGGCGTGAAGAACCAGACCTCGCGGCCACGATCGGCGGCTAATCTGCCATTCTTCATCACCCGAGCGCGCTCACACCGCGCTCGGATCGGCCTTTGGTGCAAGTTTGATGGTATACTACATATATGCAGTACCTGATCGACGGGCACAATCTGATCGGCCAGACGCCCGGCATCCGCCTGGATGACCCCGACGATGAGGGGAAGATTGTGCTATTGGTACGCCAGTATCTGGCGCGTACACGCGGCGCGTCAGCGCTGATTGTCTTCGATCACGGCGTCTACGGCCACCCCGGCAACCTCAATGGCTACAAGATCACCTGTTATTTTGCGCGTTCACCTTCGGATGCCGATACGCACCTGATCCGGCGGATCAAGGCCGCGCCACGCCCGGAACAGTGGACGCTCGTCACCAGTGACCGGCATATCGTCGATGCCGCCCGTGCGCGCCGCATGCGCGTACGCGACAGCCGCGATTTCGCCGCGGCGCTACTAGCACCCACATCGCAGGCCGCCCCCGCTGAGAAACCCGAACCGCCACGCAGCGCCGCCGAGATCGCCCAGTGGATGCGGTTGTTTGGTGAGCACCCTGAGGAGCACTCATGAACGCACCTTCGCTGGCGTTTGTCGTCGCGCTCGCGCAGCAGGCGGGTGAACTGTTGCGCGCTGGCTATGCTCGCGGTTCGGCGATTGAGATCAAAGGCACGTATGAGATCGTCACCGAGACCGATCGCGCCAGCGAGGCGCTGATCGTGGCCGCGATCCGCGAACGCCACCCCGACCACGCGATCCTCGCCGAGGAGGGCAGCGGCATCGAGCAGCCATCGGCATACCGCTGGACGATCGACCCGCTCGATGGCACCAATAATTTTGCGCACGGTGTGCCATTTTTCTCGGTCTCGATCGCATTGCTTCACAACGACCAGCCATTGCTCGGTGTCGTCTTCAATCCGCTGAGCAACGAACTCTTCAGCGCCGAGCGCGGGCGGGGTGCGTTTCTGGGCAGCCAACGATTACACGTATCGGAGACTTCTGCCCTCGCTGCCAGCCTGCTCTCGACCGGATTTTCGTACGATTATGCCGAACGCACCGACAATAATCTAGCCGAATTTGACCGGTTGCAGGCGTGTACGCAGGGCGTGCGCCGGATGGGCTCGGCTGCGCTCGATCTCTGTTTTGTCGGCGCAGGGCGTTTTGCGGCGCACTGGGAGTACCGGCTGAGCGCGTGGGATTCAGCAGCAGGCGCGCTGGTCGTCGCCGAGGCGGGCGGGCAACTGAGCGATCTGGCCGGCGATGATTGGAGCCCCGCCAGCAGAACGATTGTTGCCTCGAATGGTCATATCCACGCGCCATTACTGCGCGCATTGCGAGGCTAACAGTGGCCTATTACAGCGAAGAACGGCTCGAAGGGGCGGCGATCAGCGAGCGCCGTCCAATGATCAACGAGTATTTTCTCTCGAGCCACACCATGGCGATTTACGCTGGTTGCGAGATTGGTTGCCCGTACTGCGATGGTTGGACACAGCAACTGCGACCGTTCAACGAAACGGTGCGAATCCCCGCCAATTTGCCCGATCGGCTCAGCGAAAATCTGGCGCAACTTGATCGCGGCGATGTGATCGGGATTACCGCGCTGACCGATCCATACCAGCCCGCTGAGAGCATTTACCGCACCACACGACGCACCCTGCAGGTGCTCGCGGCAGCCGGGCAGCCGTGTACAATCATGACCAAGAGCCATACAATCCTCGATGATCTGATATTGCTTGAACGCATTCACGCACAGAGCCTGGCGCTGGTGATGTTTACGCTGCTGACGACTGACGCAACCCTGGCGGAGCGGCTCGAGGGCAAAGCACCCGTGCCTGCGCTGCGGCTCGAGTCGGTGGCGGCACTCAAGCGTGCCCGCATCCCGGTGGGTGTCGCATTGATGCCGATCATCCCGTATGTCAACGATACCGAGCAATCGTTGATCCAAACGCTACGCGCGATCGCCAATGCAGGTGCCGATTTTGTCGTGTGGGATTTCTTGCATATCCCGGATGAACGCCACCGCGAGCGCGTCGACACGATGCTGGCGCGCGTCACACGCTTGCCACCAAGCTATTATCGCGATCTGTATCAGCGGCGCCCGATTGTCGATGATGCGTACCGCGCCGATCGCAACAAAGTGTTGCTACGCCTCTGTGATGACCTCAACCTTCCGGTACGCGCACCGCACCAGTTGTATGCCGGCCGCATTGCACCGCGTAATGAGGCTACGCTGTT
>JAYUYF010000839.1:0-6134 GCA_043752605.1 Roseiflexaceae bacterium | reverse complement strand
CGCCATCAATCCGGTCGCCGGCGGTACGAAGGTTGATAAATGCCTGCTGGAGCGATTTGCACGGGCTACTCTCGGTGCCACAGCTCGCGCTGTCGGCTCCGGTTGTGGCTACATACAACGTCCCCGCCGCGTGTGCAGTCTGAACGCTGGAGAGCCCGATTGTCGCCGCGCAGAGTGCAAAGACACCTGCGATTCGCAGCACGCGCTGCCCATACCAATCTCGCACAACGTTCCCTTTCGGCTTTTGTGAATACCACGAAGAGTATAACATCGTACGTTGGGCGATACGAGTAGGGAACATGATGCAAAACTGATGCAGTACGGTAGCAGCCCGCCAGATGCAACCTGGGTCGGGCGGCGCGCGTATAGTGTGTATCAGAAAGGAAGATTACATGAACCAACCCATCCACTGCCAGTGCGGCACAGAGAATCCCGCCGATGCGCGCTACTGTATTGCCTGTCGTAGCGCGTTGACGATAGCTACTGGCCCGACGGTGCAACTCCACACCATCCGCTGCCGTATGTGTGGTGCCGCGGCACCGGCGGGCTCGCGTTTCTGCCCGATGTGTCAGGCACCATTTGCCAGCAGTTCGGCCACGCCGCGTGCGGCTGGGATCCCCGGCTGGCAGCGTGCGCTCATTGGCGCGCTGATGTTGCTGATCGGGGCGCTGGCGTTGCGCTTCTTGCCGATCGGGCTGCTGGTCGTTGGCGCGTTCGCGCTGGTCGTCATCGCCGTGCAGAGCGGCGACGCCGGGATCATCATTGGCGTGGCGGGTGTCGCCGTGGTGGCCGCGATCGCGGCGGTGCTACTCCGTGCGCTACCGGTGCCGGGTCTGATGCTGGTGCTGATCGGATTACCCGTCGTCATCGCCGCGCGGCGCGCGCGTCGTCACCCGTAGCGCTGTGTGCACGCTGCGGCAGGTCGTGGCAATCGTGAGTGGGTAGCGATACTATCCGCGTGCTATCCGTTACAGTTTTGCAAACACGGACGGCTACGTCAATGGTACCTCGCGCAGGAAGCGCGCGCTCTCCTCGGGCAATGCCGTGTTGATATACATCCCCGAGCCAAGCTCGAAGCCCGCCGATGTATTGACGCGCGGCACGATCTCGAGATACCAGTGCAGATAGCGTGAGCCGCGCTCGCGCTCGGGAGAGCAGCGCACGATATAGTTGTAATCGGGGTCATTGAGCCCGACATACAATCGCCGCAGCGTCTGCGAGAGCGCCAGCGCCAGATCGCGTAGTTCAGCGGGCGAGGCATCCGCGAAATGCGCCGAATGCCGCCGCGGCACCACATACAGGTGGAATGGCGAGAACGCCGCATACGGCACAAATACGGTAAAGTGTGCGCTGGCGTAGACGATCCGGGTCTGTTGTTGCTCCTCCGTCTCGCGGATGCGGCAGATCGCACAGGTGCCATAATCATCGTAATGGCGGCGCGATTCCTCGGCGCGCACCCGGATCGTATTTGGCACAATCGGCAGCGCCAGGATCTGCGCGTGCGGGTGCAACAGCGAAGCCCCCGACGACGGGCCGTGGTTTTTGAAGCAGACCACCTGCTCGACGCGCGGATCATCGTGAAAGGCGTCGCTACGCATCTGGAAGGCCCGCAGCGTCAGCTCGATCTCCTCAATCGTTTCGATCGCCGGGCATGTATTGTGGCGGCGCGATTCGACCACAATCTCGTGATGGCCCACGCCCGTCAGGTTACGGTAGATCGCCGTCTCGGTGCGTTCGAGCGCGCGGTCGTGGCGGAGCGCCGGGAAGCGATTGGCCACCACGCGCATCTTCCAGGAATCATCGTCTGGCAACCGCAGCCGCTCGAGATCGAGCTCTTCATTGCCCGTGCAAAACGGGCACGCCGGATCGTGTGCCGGGCGGTCTTCGACGCGCTCGCGCGACGGCTGGACAAATTGTTCGGGGCGCCGGGCGCGTTCGGTGGCAATAATAACCCACTCGCGGGTGGCCAGATTCTGGCGAAGCTCGGGCACTACGGATCGACCTGAAGCATATAGCCCATACTGCGGATACTGACCAATTGCAACCCGATCGGGCCATTGGCTTCGAGCTTATGCCGCAGACGCGCAATGTGCGGCCGCAACAGCGCGCGCGCCTCATCTTCAAGCTGGCTACGCCCGTAGACCGCCTCAGAGAGTGTACTGTAGCTGAGCGCGGTATCGTGCTGCTGTGCGAGCGCGGTGAGCAGCGCAAATTCGGTGCGCGTCAGCACCAGCGGCGTCGTGCCGATCCGCGCGCTGTGGCGGCGCAGATCGAGCGTCAGAATGCCAAGTTCGATCTGATCGGCAGTTGCAGGCGGTGGTGCGGCTTCGCCGTTGGTATCGAGCAAACCAAGCGATCGTGCGCTCTCGCTGATGCGGGTGAGCAGCTCGCTGCGCTGCGTCGAGCGCCGCCGCTGTTCGAGACCGCGATCCACGCGCTCGCGAATGTCGTAGAGTTGCGCCGGTTTGAGCAAGTAATCAAACGCACCGTGCCGGAGCGCGGCGATCGCACTATTGATCGAGCCGTGCGCGGTCAGCAAAATAACTTCGGTCGCTGGCCAGCGCTCTTTGACATCGCGCAGCACCTCGATCCCATCGACATCGCCGAGTTGCAGATCGAGCAGCACCAGATCAAACTCATCAGTCGCGATCGCACGGCGTGCATCACCACCCGAAGCGGCCGTCTGCACGCGGTGGCCCTGCGCACGCAGCGCCGCCTCGAGCATCATCAGCACCGGCTTCTCATCATCAACAACCAGAATGCGACCCGGCTGAGCCATACGCGCCCTCCTTCTACTGGTCTGCGTCGTCTCGCGGCAATGTAATCACAAATGTTGTGCCCGCACCCGGCGTACTACTCACGCTGATCCGACCGAGATGACGCTCGATAATCGCCTTGCTGGTGTAAAGACCGAGCCCCATGCCCTTCTCTTTGGTGGTATGTAAACCATCAAAGATCCGCGCCAGCTGTGGTTGCGCGATGCCAACGCCGCTGTCGCTGATCGTGATCGCCAGCTGTGTCGGATCCTCGATCGACTCGGGCTGCGTCGTCACGCGCAATGTGCCACCCTCGGGCATCGCATCGATCGCGTTGAGTACCAGGTTGAGCAGCACCTGTTTGATCTGGTCGGGCACCGCCTGCGCGGGCGGCGGGTTCGGGCAGAGATCCTCCACAAGCCGCACCCGCGAGCGCTCGAGCTGACGCCCGGTGAGCAACAGGACACCACGTACCAGATCGTTGACATTGACATCGACCAGTATGTCCGCACGCGAACGGTACAGATCGCGCAACCGCGCCAATACCTGGACGATCCGCTCAATTTCTTCTTCAGCCAGCTGCAAAAACAATTGATTGGGCGTGTCGGGTGGGCACTGCTCGAGAAACAATGCCAGAAACCCCTGGATCGCCTGCAGCGGGTTCCCCACTTCGTGCGCGATACTGGCCGCCAGTTGCCCGATCGCGGCGAGCTTCTCGGCCCGCACCAGCTGGGTCTGCAAGGCCACCCGCTCGGTGATATCTTCCCAGACCTCGACGACCTGGTACGGCCGCCCGTGCGTGTCGGGTAACGGGATGCCCGCGATCTCGAGTAATGCCGCGCTGCCATCTGCGCCGGTCACACTGCGCCGCACACGCTCGGAGCCGCCGGTTCGAAAGGCCTTCGCCGCTGGTGATTCGAGCCAACTGCCGAGCACCTCGGCATAATGACGCCCAACCACCGCCGCCGGCTCCAGCCCCTGGCGGGTGGCGAGCGTGCGGTTTGCCGCAAGCACGACGCCAGTGGTGTCGATCAGCGCCAAACCCATCGGCACACCATCGATCACACCGCGAATCAGGTTACGGCTGAGCTGGATCTCCTGCAATCGCGTGCGTTCGGCCACTTCTTCAGCCAGCGTATACAGCGACATGATTCGGCGCTGTCCGGCCACGATCCGGCCCGCCGAACGCAGCGCCGCCGTGATCGACGCCGCATTCGCCACATGGTCGACACGAAATGCCACAGCGACATGGTCGCCGTCGTCTTCGCTCTCGTGGAGCGCATACTGGCCGAGAACAAGATCGACTGGCTCACGCTCGGTAGCAGTGCCGGATCCGCCACTCGCCAGGATCGCAATCGCATCAGCACGGCCCGCTGTGCCGGGTAACTGCCCGACGATCACGATGCGTACCGCGACGGCACCAAGCAGAATACAGAGATCCTCGGCCATCTGCTGCGTATCCACCGATGACGCTGCCTGTCCTGGCGCACGCATTGCGGTAACCGTCACTGCTACCTCACATGTGGCGCACAACTATCAGAATGCATTCCATTAATTGCACTATTGTGGCATTATGTGATCGGCTTGTCAAGATTTTCCCATCACGATGTACGCACCAACGGGTTTACTGGCTCCTGTACATGCTCCAGATCGGGATTTGGCCGCGCGCGCCGCCCAACTTTGGCAAGCTCGTGCCAGGTGTCGCGCACCCTGATGCGCACGATATCGGTGGTGAAATCGTTGTTCGTACCCTCTTCGTCACTGTTTGAGAAGAGCGAACTGCCGACACCATAAATATCGACCGGTACGCCCAGTTCTTCAAAGCGCCGGATTTTCTTCGCCGCAAAGCCACCAGTGGCGACAATCCTGACCGCGCGGCACCAGTCGCGCGCGCGGTCGCGCCAACGATCGGGCAGATCCCAGCCCTGCCAGGCATCGTCGATCGCGTGCCGCAGGTTGAAGACCAGCCGTGGTGTCACGCCCATATCGAGCGCTTTGTCGCCCAGCGGCAGCACGCTGACATCGCGCAACGTCCCGCCGGTGTCTGGCCGTACACCAAACAAGACATACCGCTGCGCGGCCTCGGACTGCCCGGCGTCGGTCAACTCGCGGTACCTGGCAAACATCGCGGCCATCACCGCACGCGCGGTGCCGACACAATCGTTGTCGAAATCCACCAGCACCACGCGTGGGATCTGCACCGGGCGTGTGGCGGCGAAAGCCAGCATCGTCTCGACGGTATCACCGAGCAGCGCCGCGATCGCCGAATGCGCAATCGTACCGCCGCCGAGCCCGCCCCACCAGTCACCCTGCGCGTCGGTCGAGATAAACGCTTCGTTGTGGCCACTGTAATCGAGGTTGTAGCGCTGCAACGCGATATTGTAGGCGTACCCGTCGGCAGCCTGCACTTCGTGTGCATCAAAGCGCGCGGGGAAAAACAACACCGGTTTGCCGCGTGCCGCGACCATCACGTGATAGACATTGGTCGCAATGCGGGTGGCACGCGTCAGCGCACCGAGCGTCGGGGTCTCGAGCAGGGCAAAATCACGATAGCGGCCGCGCACCTTGAGTACCGGCACAATGTTGAGCGGATCGCCATCGTACCGCACGATCGCACCATCGTGGACGGCTTCGATCGCCAGTTCGGCGGCGGTATCGACCCACGTGCCATCGGCGGCGGCGTAGCCGGTGCAGAGCTGCAACATCGCCAGCGCCTTATCGATCCCCGCCACGACCGAGAACGGCGTCCGGCGCGTAAACCATTGTGCCTCGACTTCGAGATTACCGATATCGACACCCCGTGCGTCAATCCCGAGCGCCGCCAGCCGCGTCGAGTGCCCGGCAAATCCATACTCGCGCGCCGCCAGCACCGCGAGCATCCCAACAATATTCTCAAAATATTTATCCGAATACCAGCCCGCACGCATACGCTCAGTATCGAGTTTAAACGTGGTATGCGCCAGCCGCTGCCGGTCAAAAATACTCATTGCATCCTCCATCAACATATATTGTTTAATTGACACTATTATAACGTGCTGTGGTCGAATGTCAAGCCGTACCGCAGGCATGCGATTTGTCACCCGGCGTGCTGTCTGGTATGATCAATCAACGCGAATACATGAGGAGGAACCCGATGATACCGCACGCACCATTTGGCCGTACTGGTCATAGTGGACCACGCACGATTTTTGGCGCAGCCGCGCTGAGCAGCGTCTCGCAGGCTGATGCCGACCGCACGCTCGATGTTCTGCTACAGCACGGCATCAACCATATCGATACCGCCGCCAGCTACGGCGAATCCGAGCTTCGGATCGGGCCGTGGATGGCCGAGCACCGCAAACGCTTCTTTCTCGCCACCAAGACCGGCGAGCGCAGCTA
>JAYUYF010000838.1:0-6140 GCA_043752605.1 Roseiflexaceae bacterium | reverse complement strand
ATGATGATCCACGCAATGGGCTGGCGCTGTGTGGACTGCATCACTGGGCGTTCGACCAGGGGTTGCTCACGGTGACACCTGCGCACACGGTGGCGATTTCGCTGGTTGTTCCGGAGGAAGACCGCACACAATCACTACGCGAACTCGGCGGCCGCCCGATCGCGAAGCCGATCGATCTGCGCCTCTGGCCCGCGCGCGCGGCGTTGCGCTGGCACAACACCAATATCTACCGCGCCGCAGGCGTGTAGAATCGCTCCCAGCCCGTCCGTGTACGCGGTGCAGAATCCTACCGAAACGCCTGGATCATATCTTCGCGCTGGCGCTGGAGCGCGTGTTCGATCACCGCCCAGTTGACACCACGCTGGCGCTGGAGGATCTGCCCGATCGACTCCTCGCGCCCGGCGAGTCGTTGTTTCGCCTGCTCAGTGAGCGCGATCTCAAGATCGTGCGCGCTGATGTGTCCTTCGGCGAGCAAGTATTCGCCCAGGCCCTGCGGGTTATCGCCATAATCGGCGCGTTCGTTGCGCTGGATGATCAGCGCGCGCGCCAGCGTATCGGGTGCCAGCAGCCGACGGCTGATCAGCAAATCGCCGAGCAAGCGTGGCTTACCCTGCTGCTTGAGCTGGCGCTGGTTGGCGAGCGCGCGCTGCAGATCGGCCTCACCCACGGCGCGCATCTCGCTCAGGATCTCGCCAAGCGAACGCGCGGGCATACGCCGCCGCATCGCACGCGTCTTGTGGCCGCGCAGCGCCTGTTGCACCTTGATGTAATGAATAGCCGCGCTGGCCTCGCCGTCATCCGGGTTGGCGACGAGGCGCGCGCTCAGGTAGCGCAGCTGCAGATCTTCGTCATCGCTCTCGATCTCGGCGGCGCGCCGCAGACAGTAGAGCTGTTGGTAGGTTTCGTCGAACAGATCGGCGATCGCCAGCCAGGTATCGGCGCACGCATACCCTTCGAGCAGATGCGCGCGCAGCTGTTCGACGCTCTGCGCGTGTGCGTGAGCGTATGCACATGGTCGTGAGCAGGGTGTCGTCATCGTCGCCTCCTCGGTATCGCCGTATGCTGTATTGATCGCATCGCCCGGATCGGGTACGATAGGTGATGGTAAGAACGAAGTATACAGGAGCGATTTTCGTAGTGCAAGCGCCAGAATCGGTGCGGATCCTCGGCGTGCGGGTGGACGATCTGACACTCGAGACGAGTATCGCGCGCATCACCAGCATGATGGCTGCCGACCGGCTGCACCACGTCGTGACGGTCAACCCCGAATTTATTATGGAGGCGCGCACGAACCCGCAGTTTGCTGCCGTGCTCGACCGTGCTGACCTGGCGGTACCCGACGGTTTTGGGCTGCTGGTGGCCACGCAGCTGCGCGGCGCGCCGCTGCGCGAGCGAGTACCGGGCGTCGAACTCGTACAGGCGCTGGCCGCTGCGAGCGCACGGTATGGCTGGCGGGTGTTTTTGCTCGGCGCAGCACCGGGTGTGGCCGAAGCGGCCGCCGCCGCGCTGGTTGGTGCGAATCCGGGGCTCCCGATCGCGGGCTGCTACAGTGGCGCACCGCATCCCACCGAGGCTGCGGCGATTGTGGCGGTGATCGCGGCGGCGCGCGCGGATGTGCTGCTGGTGGCGTTTGGCTCGCCGCAGCAGGATCTCTGGATCGCCACCCACGGCCCGGCCACCGGCGCGCGGCTTGGTATCGGCGTGGGCGGCGCGTTTGATTATCTGGCGGGTGTGGTGCCGCGCGCGCCGGGTTGGCTGCGGCGGTTGGGGCTCGAGTGGCTGTACCGGCTGATCATGCAGCCCCAGCGCTGGCGGCGGATCGTGCGCGCGGTGCCGTTGTTTTTGCTGGCAGTGCTGCGCGAACGGCGGTAAGGACATGCGTGCCGCGGTACGTTTCAGCGTTTCAGAGTAGGTCAAAATGCAATATGGTATACTTTATCAGTAAAGCTACAATCCTTTACGGAGGCCGTATGCATCGAACAATTGATGTTCTTGTCCACGATGATGGCACCCTTGAATTGTTAGAGCCACTTGGCGTTCGCGGTGCTCGACGTGCAATTCTTACTATTCTTAACGATGATTTAGATATTCAGGTGCGGCCACAGAGTCAGGCACCTGCAATTGATCAATTGCTCGCGGAGTTGCGTGTGGAGGGTCTGATCGGCGTACAGGAGGACGATCTTTCTGGATTGCAGCCGCTAACACCAGCGGAGCGCGAAATGCTAAGGCAGCGCATCCCAATCGGCACGCCACTGTCCCAGATCATTGTTGAGGATCGGGAAGAGCGGTTCTGATGACAGTCTTTTATGTGGATAGTAGCGTCCTGGTTAAACGCCACATTCCTGAAGCTGGCTCGCTGTGGGTTGAATCGCTATTTGACTTTGCCGCTGGGAACACCGTCTTTACCAGTCATTTGTCAAATGTTGAAGTCGTCAGCGCTCTCAACCGACGTGTACGTGAAGGTTCGATTACTTCTACCGATTGTGCGCGGCTGCGCGATGATTTTTTGTTACTCTGCAATCATCATTATCACATGGTGCAAGCGACCAGCACTGTAATGGTGCATGCACGGCAGCTACTCGAGCGCTATGCATTACGCGCCTATGATGCATTGCATCTGAGTTGCGCAATCGTCGTGAACAACCGTATCCTCGTACACGATGCAGCAGCGCTGGTTTTTCTGGCGGCAGATGACCGCCTGCTTGCTGCTGCCGCATCTGAGGGCCTTGCCGTCGATAATCCCAACAACCATTGACTACACTGAGGTCGCGCAGCCTCACCGCTTCTGCGGGCGAGCACCAGGGCGCGCGGGCACCGGCACGCCGGCCGAGGTCATCAGCTTCTCGAGCTGATCGACGCGCTGCTCGAGTTCGGCGCTGCGTTGTTCGAGCATGTGGCGCTCGCGGTTGGCTTTGCGATTTTGCAGCGCGCGCTGGATCGATGCGCTCATCGCGAGCAGACCGGTGAGCGCCGCGCCAACGAGCGCGGTGAGCACGACGACGATCGACAATGGCACCTGACCGGTGCGCTGTGTAAAGAACTGCACCTCGACCGGCTGAGTATTTTGTACGCTAAAGATAACCAGCAGCACAGATAGCGCGAGCGCGCCGATGATCACAAGATACCGCATCTCACTCCCCTTTGTACGTGACGCCTCACCAGTAGTATACCCGCCAATGCCGCCCTGGCTACCAGATTAGGCCGCCAGCAGCGGTGCAATTTGCGCCATCCGCTCGGGCGCAACACGCGCAGTTTCGGTCATCACCGCATACTGCAACGCAGTGTGCGCCGGGCTAGCGAAGCCTATGTTGATCAGCGGCACCACGCGCCGGATGATCTCCTGGCTGAGCGCGACATTGGCGGCCAGCACCGCTATCACCGCCGCGACGCTGACGCTGGCGTGCTCGGGGTGCCAGCAATCGTAATCGGTGACCATGGCAAGTGTGGCATACGCGATCTGCGCCTCGCGCGCCAGTTTTGCCTCGGGCAGCGCGGTCATGCCGATCAGGCTATGGCCCTGACGGCGGTTTTCCTCGCTCTCGGCGCGTGTCGAGAACGCCGGCCCCTCCATAACAACTAGCGTGCCACCACGATGCACATCGGCACCGGCATCTGCGGCGGCCGCGTAGAGCCGCGCGCGTAACTGCGCATCGTACGGTTCATCAAAGCCGATATGCGCCACGACCCCATCACCAAAGAACGTATCGGCGCGGCGCCCGCGCGTCCGGTCGTACAACTGATCGGGCACGACGACGTGGCCGGGAGCATAATCCTCGCGCAGGCTGCCCACGGCGCTGACGGCGATCAGGTAGCGTATACCCAGCAGCCGCATGCCATAGACATTGGCGCGGTAGGGTACTTCGGATGGCAGCAGGCGATGACCGACCCCGTGGCGTGGCAAAAATGCCACGCGCTGCCCGGCGATCGTGCCGAGCGTGTAGGCAGCGCTCGGCGCGCCGTAGGGCGTCTCGAGCGCTACCTGTTCGATGTCTTCCAGTCCGGCCATCGCATACAGACCACTGCCGCCAATGACTCCGATCGTCGCCTGGCTCATCGTGCCTCCTCTGCTGCAAGCAGCGTCAGTACTTCGGCGGCGGCGCGCTCGCCGCTGGTCATCGCCCCGTGGACGGTGGCCGGGTCATCCGTGGTGGCGGTGGCCTCGCCCGCGAAGCACAGCCTGCCGACCGGAGCGGCGAGCAGCGCACGCTGGCCGTGCGCGCCGGGTGGCACCGAGCTGTAGCCGCCGCGGGCCCACGGATCCGCGCCCCAGTCGGTGACAAGGCCATCGACAAACTGCTGATTCACCTGCGCGCCAAAGGCTGCGGCGAGCGAGTCGCGTGCGGCGCGGATCGCCTCGGCGCTGGTGCGCTGCCCCATGCGTGCGGCGCGTGGCCCGGTGAGGAATGCGGTAATCAGGGGGACACCCGGTTGTACGCGCCACCAGACGAGGATCGGGTCACCACGATCGGTGATAAAGGTCGTGTCTGCTGGCCAGAACGCCTCGCGAAAGCGCAGCGTAATTTTCATGGCGGGTTCCATCGCCAGCCGTGCGATTGCGCCGGTTGTGCTGGTGGGCAACGGAGGTGCGAAAGTGATCGATCCCGTTTTCAAGACCGCCAGCGGTACCGTACAGACCACCGCACGCGCAGCGTGGGTGCGGCCGTCCGCGCACGTCACTTGCACACCGCCTGCATCCTGGCTGATGTGTGTGATCGGCTGCTGAAGCTGGATATCGAGCCCGCGCGCCAGCTCGGTGAGGACGGCAGCATAACCGCCCGGCAACTTGAAATCGTAATCGCCCGAACCAGGGGCGGCGGTGGCAAACTCGTGCGCCAGCGCGTGCAGACTCATGCGCTCAGGCGTCGTGCAGGCGGCGTGCGACAGGCGTGCCTCGGCCACGCGCCGTGCAAGATCGCCGGGCTGGAGGTCAGCGAGCCAATCTGCCAGCGAGCGTTCGGGGCCGGTGTATGCGGCCAGTGTGTCTTCGGCAGCGCGCACCTGACGCAGATCGGGCAGCTGATCAAGCAGATCGGCGGTAGCGACCACGCCGTCGGCCGTCACCGCCAGGCGGCCCTCCCACGGTGCCCAGCGTTCGGTCGCCGCACCAGCGGCGCGCACCCAGCGCCAGGTGGCCACCGCCGAGCCGTGGATAAACTCAGCACCGCGCTCGAGCGGGACACTGGCGAACGACGTGTCGGTGAAGACCCGGCCGCCGCTCCGGTCGCGTGCTTCGAGCACGCGCACGCGCCGCCCGGCATCGTGCAATCTGCGTGCGGCAGCCAGCCCGGCCGCGCCCGCGCCGATAATCAGCGCATCGTCGATCATCGCCGTTTGCGATCGCCGCGACCAAAGCGGCCGAGCAGCAGATTGGGGCGCTCGACATCCGCCACCGCGTTGTAGTCGTTTTCGCCCGGCCGCATGTTGGGGCGCGCCACCAACCATTCTTCGCGTGCGACCTGGGCGCGGGTGAACATCTCGAGCACGGCAGCAGCATCACCCGCGTCGATCTGCGCGCGCGTCGTATCGAGGAAATCGCGCATCGCATCGATCCAGCGCAGCATCGGCTCACGATTGGTGATGACGATATCGCGGTGCATCTGCGCATCGCCCGACGCCAGCCGCGTCATGTCGCGGTAGCCGCTGGCCGCCAGCGGCGTCATCTCGCGCCAGCCGGGCGAATCGGAGGTGACCGCCGCCAGCCCGGCCGCGAGCAAAAACGGCAGGTGTGAGACACCAGCGACATACACATCATGCTCGAGCGGATCGATAAAATAGACCTTGGCATCGATCTGATGCACCATCCGCTCGACGAGATCGATCGCCTGTGCGGTGGCGCTCGGTGCCGGGCACAAACAATAGATCGCATCAAGGAATAATGCGCCGTCGGCGGCCGCCGGGCCGGATTTCTCACGGCCGGCCATAGGATGGCCGCCGACAAACGGCACACGTGCGGCAAAGATCTCGTTGGCCCAGTATGCTACCTGCGCCTTGGCGCTTGCCACGTCGGTCACGACCGCGCCGGGGGCCAGCTTTGGCGCGATCTGGGTGAAGACTGCGCGCACCTCTTGCACCGGCACCGCCACGACAACCAGCTCGCTGCCCGCCACGGCATCATCGAGCGATGTCGCCTCGCGGTCGAT
>JAYUYF010000837.1:0-6141 GCA_043752605.1 Roseiflexaceae bacterium | reverse complement strand
GATCTGCGTGAGTTGGAGAGACGCCATGCAACGTGAGACACCGCTCGATACGACGACCGACGCGCCGCTGCCAGCTACAGCGCACCCGACGGCGGCGCTCTGGGAACAACGGTTACGCACGATCGTCATCACGATCGTGCGACTGGGGGTGGCGTACATGTTCTTCACGAACCTGTTCTGGAAGCTGCCACCACGCTTTGGCTGTGCCAATGACTTTGCCTTTCCCACCGCGAACGCTGAAGGCCGACCGGTGGCGAATGGCAGCACCGGGCTGTGCTACTGGACCGGGCTCGAATCGGTGTATGCACCACAGGAACGCCGCGTCCTGATCGCCGATACGCGTGCCGCAGGCGGGCCTGATTTCGCGATCGATATTCGACCACTGGCACAACTCAACGCCGCATTCCTCGACGGGCTCGTCATCCCCAATATCCGAATCTTTGGCTGGCTGATCTTTGGGGCCGAAGCGTTTATTGTGCTTTCGTTGGCGCTCGGATTGTTGAGCCGCCTCGGTGCGCTCACGGCGGTGGGGATCGCCGCGCAGCTCTGGATCGGGCTCGCCAATATTCCGCAACCGTTTGAGTGGGAATGGAGCTACGGGCTGATGGTGCTGGTGGCGCTGGCGCTCTTTGCGATCGCGCCCGGGCGATACTTCGGGCTCGATGCGCTGCTGCGACCACGCGTGCTGCGCGCGGCAGCGCAGGGCAATCGCCTCGCACGCCTGATCGCACTGGCGATGTAGATGCGAACGTTGTGTGTCGTTGCCAGGCGACCCGAAGCCGGGCGCAGCAAGACCCGGCTCTGCCCACCGCTCCAACCCGTGCAGGCGGCGACGCTGTACAGCGCGTTTCTACGCGATGTGCTGGTCACAATGCGGCGCGTGCCCGATGTCGAATACGTGATCGCGCACGCCGAGGCCGACGCGGCCGACTACTTTGTTGCGCTGGCTCCTGATATGCGACGTGTGGTGCAGCGCGGCGCAGATCTCGGCGCACGGTTGGCGGCGATCGTCGCCGACGAGTTTGCAGCGGCGGCAACAGCGGTGGCAGTACTCAGCAGTGATAGCCCGAACCTGCCTGCCGAGTTCTTGAGCGCAGCGTTTGCCCGGCTCGACGAGGGGTACGATGCGGTGTTTGGCCCGTGCGATGACGGTGGCTACTATCTTGGGGCAGTCCGGGCACCACATCTGCCGCTCTTTACCACGCCGACGATGAGCAGCGCGACGACGCTCGCCGAGACACTGGCGCTCGCCGAGACGTTGCGGCTGCGGGTGGCGCTGCTGCCGCACTGGTACGATGTGGATTATGTGGCCGATCTTGAGCGTTTACATGCCGATCTGGCGCGTGAGGATGGCCGCGCTGCACCGCATACCTGGGCGATGCTCAGCGAACTGGAGCTATGATGTCTGTTTCGCTGATCATCCCGGCGCTCAACGAGGCGCTCTGTATCGGCCCGTTGCTCGCCGAACTCCCGGCCGGGCTGGTACACGAGGTCATCGTCGTCGATAATGGCTCGACCGACGACACCGCCGCCGTCGCCGCGCAGGCGGGTGCGCGGGTAATCCACGAACCACGACGGGGCTACGGCTATGCGTGCGCCGCAGGCGTGGCGGCGGCGAGCGGCACAATCCTCGCGTTCATGGATGGCGATGGCAGCTTTGTGCCGGGTGAACTGGCGCTGCTGCTGCGCCCGCTGATCGATGGTGAGGCCGATCTGGTACTGGGCACGCGCACGCGCGGCGGCATGGTCAGCGGCGCGATGCCCGCGCATCAGCGCGCGGGCAACCAGCTCATCGTCTGGCTGCTGCGCCGGATCTACGGCCTGCGGCTGAGCGATCTGGGGCCATACCGTGCGATCCGGCGCACGACGCTGGCGGCGCTGGACATGCGCGAGCAGACCTACGGCTGGCCGGTCGAGATGATGGTCAAATCGGCGCGCGCCCGGGCGCGGATCGTCGAACTGCCGGTGAGCTACCGGCCGCGCTTTGCCGGCGAATCCAAAGTCGGTGGTACCGTGCGTGGCACCGTGCTCGCAGCGTACCGAATCTTTCGCGTAACCTTTCGCTATGCCTTTGGAGCACGATGAGCAACCCGTGGAACAACCCCGATGCGCTGCCGCCCGCCACGGTGGCCGACCTCGCGCAGTTCATCGACGCGCGCGCCGATCTCCCCGACCAGCAGCGCGCCCATGCAGCGCTGGTAGCGGCACTGGATCCGCAACCCGGCGCACAGCTGCTCGATCTCGGTTGTGGCACCGGCCCGCTGACGCGGCGGCTGTTGCCAATCGTCGGGCCAGCCGGGCTCGTCGTCGGCTGCGATATCAGCCACGCAATGCTCAGCGTGGCGCGCGCGCGCGGGCCAGATACGGCGAATCTGCGGTACGACCACCAGCCAGACCCGTTGCGGCTACCGTATCCGGCGGCACAGTTCGCTGGCGCGCTTGCCGCGCGCGTGCTGATGCACGTCGACGATCCGATCGCCCTGGCGCGCGAGGTGTTGCGCGTCGTGCGGCCGGGCGGGCGGCTGGCGGTGCTCGATTTCGACTGGGGCACGCTGGCGCTCGACCACAGCGACCGGGCGCTCACACGCCGGATCCTCGACTGGCGTACCGATTATGTCGATGGCAACAACTGGGGCGGGCGGCAGAACGCGGCGCACCTGCTGCGCGCTGGCTGGATCGTGCGCGAGGTCGTCGTGCAGGTCGCGGTAGCGCGCGATGCGCGCGGGACGCTGGCTGGCGGTGTGCGGCGCGCGGCACAGCTTGCGGCGGCGGCGGCGGTCATCAGCGCCGATCAGCAGAACGCGTGGACGGCCGAAATCGATGCGCGGCTGGCCGAAGGGGTCTTTTTTGCCTCAATCAACGAGTACATCATTGTGGGAGAGCGAGCGACAGATGGCTGAAACATTTTCGGTGGGCATTGGTTTGACCAACGCCTGTAACCTGGCCTGCGCACACTGCTACCGACCAACCGACCGGATCGATTATGTCCCGCTGGCACAGATCAGGACGATCGTCGAGTCGATCCCGGTCGGCAGCATCGGCATGGGCACCGGCGAGAACATCCTGCACCCGGAGTTTGCCGACATCGTGCGGTACCTGCACGGCGCGGGGATCAAACTCAGTATCGCCTCGAACGGCCATAGTCTGATGACGATGGACGCCGAGTTACTGCGCATGTTCAACGATGTCGAGGTCTCGATCGATTATGCCACGCGCGCGGAACAGGACGGATTGCGCGGCGCGGGCAACTGGGATCTCGTCCACGAGGCGATGGTGCGCGCGCAGCAGCACGGCGTGCGCGTATCGATCCTCGCGACGCTGATGCGCACCAATTTCGACCAGATGCCTGAGCTCGTCGCGCTGGCGCGGGCGCGTGGCGTGCTGCTGCGCGTCAACGCCTACCAGGCCGTCAAGACCGATGCCTACCGCCTGAGCTATGACCAGTTCTGGCAGGCGTACCGCGAGCTGTTTGCCGCCGGGCGCGTCGTGAGCTGCGCCGAGCCCGTCGTGCGCGCCGCTATGGGGCTCGAAGACAACGATTCGCCGTGTGGGCGCACCAGCGTGCGCTTCGATATGCGCGGGCGCGTGATCCCGTGCGTCTACTGGCCGATGTTTGGCGAAGCGGCGTATCAGATCACCGATCTGCCCGCCCTCGGCGCGCGGGTGATCGACCATCCCGCGTTTGTGCGCGCGCGCGCCACGCCGACCGATGCCGCCAGCTGCCCGTGCCGTGGCGGGTGCGCCAGCCGACGCGCGCTCGACCGCAACGACGCCGGGCACGATGAATATTGCCCGTGGGTGCGTGGCGCGCCAATCGACCTGCCGTGGACGCCCGCGCCGGATCAGGGGCTGGTACGTAGCCGCAACGTCTGCACCACGGTGGTGATGTGAACCTGACGCTCACCAGCTGCCAGGCACCCGTCGCCGCGCGTAGCTGCGCGTTGTTTGCCACCTATCTCAGAACACGGCTCGGCTGTGCCGTCCACTAAGTCGCCGATCTGCCGTGGCAGGAGCGCGCACAGTTGCTGGCAGCAGGCGAGATCGATCTCGGCTGGATCTGTGGTACACCCTACGTGTGCCATACCGATGCGCCCGACCCGCGCTTTGGCCTGCTGGTCGCGCCGGTACAGGCCGGGGCGCGCTACGGCGGGCAGCCGGTCTATTTCTCGGATGTGGTGGTGCGTGCCGCGAGCCCGTATCGCTGCTTCGACGACCTGCGCGGCGCACGCTGGGGGTACAACGAGCCGCATTCGCATTCGGGATACTTTGTGTACCGTGCCTATCTCGTCGCCCGTGGCGAAACAAACGCCTTTTTTGGCAGTGTGACAGAGACCGGCGCGCACGCTACATCGATCGCGCAGATCCTGGCAGGAGCGATCGATGCGGCGGCGATCGACAGCACCGTGCTCGAATTGCTGCGCCGCGACGACCCGCTGCTCGCCGCACAGGTTCGCGTCGTCGCGACGATGGGCCCGAGCAGCGCGCCGCCCTGGGTGGTGCAGCGGCGGCTCGACCGCACGCTGCGCGCGCAATTGCGCGCCGTGATGCTCACGCTGCACGAAGACCCGGCGGCGCGACCGGCACTCGCCGCCGGTGGTCTCGCGCGCTTCGCCGCAGTGACCGATGCCGATTACAACGATATTCGGCGCGCCGCTGCGCTCAGCGACCGCGCCTGAACCTGGAGATCCAACTCCCCGTCTGCGCACGGGAGACGATCGTGGTAGGATTGCGTGGCGCGCTGGCGCGCCGGGCACGACGATAGGAGCAGACCCATGCACACACGCGAAGAAGTCCGCCTCACTGATCTGGCATCTTGCGCTGGCTGAGCAGCAAAAATGGGGCCGGGTGCCCTCACGAATGTGCTCAGTGGGCTACGATTGCCGGGCAGCCCCGATCTGATTATCGGGCTCGATGTCAGCGATGATGCCGCCGTGTATCGGTTGCCGGGTGGCGGTGCCATGGTGCAGACCGTCGATTTCTTCCCGCCGATCGTCGATGACCCGTATACGTACGGCGCAATCGCGGCCGCCAACTCACTGAGCGATGTCTACGCGATGGGTGGGCGGCCGGTGCTGGCGCTGGCTATCGCCGCATTCCCAGAGGACATGCCGCACGAAACCATCCGCGCGATCCTGCAGGGCGGTGCCGACAAAGTGGCCGAAGCGGGCGCGGCGATCGGCGGCGGGCATACGGTCGTCGATAAAGAGCCGAAGTACGGCCTGTGCGTCACCGGGTTTGTCGACCCTGAGAAGATTACGCCCAAAGCGAATGCCCGGCCGGGTGATCTGCTGCTGCTGACCAAACCGCTCGGCACCGGGCTGGTCACTACGGCGGCGAAGCAGGGCCGCGCGGGCGCAGGCGACCTGGCGGCGGCGGTAGCGAGTATGCTGACGCTCAACCGGCGCGCGGCCGAGCTGATGGCTGAGGTCACGGTACACAGTGCCACCGATATCACCGGCTTCGGGTTGCTGGGCCACGCCGCCGAGATCGCGCGCAACAGCGGCGTCGGGCTCTGGATCGATGCTGCGGCGTTGCCGGCCCTGCCCGGTGCGCTGGCCACGGCGGCGGCGAACATCGCGCCGGGCGGGTTGCGCCGCAACCAGGCGCATCTCGAACAGGATGGCTACGTACGCTACACGGGCGAACTCGCGCCGGGCCGCCAGTTGTTACTGTACGACCCGCAGACTTCGGGCGGCTTGCTGGTGGTATTGCCGCCCGCTGATGCGCAGCGCTACCAGGAATTGTGCGCGGTGGCTGGCCAGCCGGTCTGGCAGATCGGCCGCATAACCGCAGAAGTAGGAATCGTGGTGGAGGGGCAACATGCTGAGTGAGCCACGCGCTGCGCTGGCGACCGCGCTGCCGCACCAGCTATATATCGAAGTGACCAATCGCTGCAACTCGTTGTGCGCGTCGTGCCCACTGACCTATGATCACTTCGGGCCGTGGGAACCCAAGCGTCATCTGAGCATGCAACGCTTCCGCCAGATCGTCGATCAGCTGCCACGGATCGACCGGGTCGTGCTCCACGGTATCGGCGAGCCGTTGCTCAACCCACAACTGCCAGCATTCATCGCACATCTCAAAGCACGCGGCGCGCACACCCTGTTCAACACCAATGGCGTGTTGCTCGATCAGCGGCGC
>JAYUYF010000836.1:0-13803 GCA_043752605.1 Roseiflexaceae bacterium | reverse complement strand
AGCCGAAAGCTGCTGGTGACGAGTTGCTTCGGCCCTACAGATATTCGGTGGCGATCGCCGGGTGGTCGGTGACAATCTGCGGGTCGCGGTCACCGGTTTCGAGCAGGCTGCGTGGCAGCCGGTCGACGCCAAGCGTCTCGATCGTGATCAGTTCATCGAGGCGCATCTGGCGCAACTGATCACCCCAGGTGGTGGCGGTCAGTCCCTTCCAGCGCTCCTGGATGAAGTGGCGAAATAGCGCACCCGCCACCGCCGCATCGCCGCCGGTCTCGTGCCAGAGTGCGGCAGCGCGGTAGGTACAGAAGCCACCCTGACACGGCCCCATGCCAAGCCGCGTCTCGCGCCGCAGGTCATCGATGTTGCGCGCACCCGCCTCGCGCACCGCACGCACCAGTTGCGCGCGTGTCACCAGTTCGCATTCGCAGATCAGATCACCGTAGGTATCCTCGCGCTCGACCGCCGCGAGCCGGTCGCCGAGCGATTGCAGCCCGCCCGCCACCGATACGGTGGCCGAACGATTCCAGGCGTCGCCGGGTGGCAAGATCTCGGTGTGGGTGCGGCAGGGCGTGTGGTTGCCCAGCCGTGCGGCCACTTGGTCGACCGCCTCCTGCGCCATGAGCCGGTAGGTCGTCCACTTGCCGCCGACGATGCTAATCATGCCATCGACACCATCACGGGTGGCGTGGTCGAGCAGCTTGTAGGTGCGCGGAATGTCACGATCGTCGCTGGTATCGTTATCCTTGTACAGCGGCCGCACACCGGCCCAGGCGCGCAGTGCGCGCATGCGCGAGACACCCGGGATCAGGTGTTCGCCCTCTTCAAGGATGAGATCAACCTCGGCGGGCGTGATGCCAAACACATCGGGGTCGGGTACGGCAATGTCTGTCGTCCCCAGCACCGCGACGGTGCGGATCGGCACGATGATATCGCCGTCGTGCGGCAGCTTGCAGCGATTGATGACCGTATTGACGATGCGGTGGTTCATAGCGATCATTGTACCTTTGCCCGGCACCACCGTCACGCGCAGATCGGCAAGCGCGGCAATTTTGCCCGCCCAGGCACCGGCGGCATTGATCGTAAATGTGGCGTGGATCCGCACGCGCGCGCCGCTACGCAGATCCTCGCAGGTGGCCCCCACCACGCGGTCGCCCTGCACCTCGATCGCGGTGACGTGATGGTAGGTCAGCACTGTGGCCCCGCGCGCACGGGCATCGGCCGCATTGGCGCGCGTGGCGAGGAACGAGTCTGCGGCAGCATCATGCACCGCAAACGCGCGGCTGATGCGCGGATTCAGCAACGGCTCGCGTGTGAGCACTTGCGCCACCGGAATCTCCGTCACTGGCACTTCGGTGCGGTGGCATGCGGCCACAAACCGGTCGGCATAGGCCGGGTCATCGGCCGGGGTGACGACAAACAGCCCGCCGGTGTCTTCAAGACAATGCGGCATGATATGGCGCAGGATCTGGTTCTCGTGGGCGCACTCGGTGGCCGATTGCGGATCCTTGACGGCGTAGCGGGCCCCCGAATGCAGCAGACCGTGGTAGCGCCCGGTCGTGCCGTGCGTCAGGTCGCCCTTCTCCACCAGCACCGCGCGGATGCCGCGCAGCGCCAGATCGCGCAGCACACCTGCGCCGGTGGCCCCGCCGCCGATCACCAGTACGTCGGTTGTCAGTGTTTGCATGAGTGCTCCGTGATTATCCTGCATTGCGGGCGGCGGCGCGCATCCCGGCGCGGGTGCGGATCCCGGCGGGCGGCGGCGCGGGCGCGGATCCCGCCCCTACGGGATCATCCCGCCCCGCCCACCCCTACGCTTCCACCCAATCGAACGTGCGCGTGACGGCCTTCTTCCAACGCGCATAATTTGCCTCGCGCGTCGTGGCATCGTTCTGCGGTGTCCAGGTGCGATCCACTTCCCAGTTGCGGCGCAGATCATCCACGCCGCCCCACACGCCCACCGCCAGCCCGGCCGCGTAGGCTGCACCAAGCGCCGTCGTCTCAGCGACGCGTGGCCGGGTGACCGCCACACCCAGCGCGTCGCTCTGGAATTGCATCAACAGCTCGTTGCTCGTCATGCCACCATCGACTTTGAGGCCGGTCAGCGCCACGCCCGAATCGCGTTCCATCGCATCGAGCACTTCGCGCGTCTGCCAGGCGGTCGATTCGAGCGCGGCGCGGGCGATATGGCTCTTATTGACGTAGCGCGTAAGACCGACGATCACGCCGCGCGCATCGCTACGCCAGTAGGGAGCAAACAACCCTGAGAATGCGGGCACAAAATAGACACCACCGTTATCGTCGACAAGCTTGGCGAGCGCTTCGACCTCGGCGCTGCTGGTGAACATGCCCAGGTTATCGCGCAGCCACTGCACCAGCGCCCCCGCGATCGCGATCGAGCCTTCGAGCGCATACACCGGCGGTGCATCGCCGAGCTGGTAGCCTAGCGTGGTCAGCAATCCATTCTGCGACGGCACCAGCGTTGTGCCGGTGTTGAGCAGCATGAAGCAACCGGTGCCGTAGGTGTTTTTGGCTTCGCCGGGGGCAAAACAGGTCTGGCCCACCAGCGCCGCCTGCTGATCGCCGAGCGCGGCTGCGAGCGTCACACCCGCCAGTACGCCGGTGCAGGTGCCGTACACCGCGCTTGATGGCCGGATCACGGGCAGCACGCTGGCGGGCACCCCGATCGCAGCGAGCAATGCGGGATCCCAGTCGAGCGTGTGCAGGTTCATCAGCATCGTGCGGCTGGCGTTGGTCACGTCTGTCACGTGCGTGCCACCATCGACACCGCCCGTCAACTGCCAGATCAGATACGAATCAACCGTACCCATCAACGCGTCGCCCGCCGCCACCGCCGCGCGCAGACCGGGCACGTTCTCGATCATCCAGCGCATCTTCGGCCCGGAAAAATACGTCGCCAGTGGCAGCCCGGTCTGCGCGCGGAAGCGATCCTGTCCGCCATCGCGCGCCAGTTCATCGCAGATCGCGGCGCTACGCAGATCCTGCCAGACCACCGCGTTGCCATACGGCCGGCCGCTGTGGCGGTTCCAGGCGATCACCGTCTCGCGCTGGTTGGTGATGCCGACGGCGGCCAGGCTCGCAGGCGTCAGATCGGCTTTCTGCAATGCGGCGCGCACTACACTCTGGGTGCGCTCCCAGATCTCATCCACATCGTGCTCGACCCAGCCGGGCTGCGGGAAGATCTGGCGGTGCTCTTTCTGGTCGCTCGCGATAATCCGGCCGGCCTGATCAAAGATGATACAGCGCGTACTGGTGGTACCCTGGTCGATCGCGGCAAGATATGGTGCCGACATGGGCAACTCCTCGAACTGGTGCGGAGCCGTGTTGCTGCACCCATTATACCGAAGGACGCGCCAATGCGTGCTAGAATAAGCTATGCGCGAAATGCCGATCTATGCTTCCTATGCTGCGCTCTACGAGCCGACCGGGCAGCATGCGTTTGCCCTGCTGACCGCCGCGCATCTACCGTCAGTGCTCGAACGGCATCCGGTGGCAGGGAGACGGTTGCTCGATCTGGCGTGTGGTACGGGTGCGCTGGCAATCGCGCTGGCGCGAACCGGCTGGCAGGGGCTCGGTGTCGATCGGTCGGCGGCGATGCTGCGCATCGCGCGCGCGCACGTTGGCGATCTGGCGGTGCGCTTTGTGCAGGCTGATATGCGGCAACCACCAGTCGCACCGGGTCATTTCGATCTGGTAACCTGTACCTATGATAGTTTGAATTATCTGCGCAGCGAACGCGATCTGGTGGCGCTGTGCAAATCGGCAGCCGCAGCGCTGGCCCCCGGCGGCCTGCTATACGTCGATGCAAATACGCGTCATTTTCTGGCGCAGCGCTGGCCAGCGCTCGAGATTATCGAGCCGGACGATGATCTGCTGGTGCTGCGCGCCACGTTCGATCCCGTGTACGATACGCTGACGGTACGCATGACTGGCTTTGTGGCCGAAGCGGGTGGTGGCTACCGGCGCTTCGAGGAAGTCCACGTCGAGCGTGCGTTTGATGATACGATGATCGTCGCTGCTGCCGCACAGGCCGGGCTGCGCGTCGTGGGCTTTTATGACGGATTCAGCTTCACAGCACCACACGCCACGAGCGACCGGATCGTGTGGCTGTTGCGCAACGAGGGATGACGATGCTGCTGGCGATCGATATCGGCAATACCAATATCAAATGCGGCATCTATGATGGTGCGTCGTTGCTGGCGCACTGGCGCGTTGCCACCGATCGGCTGCGGCTGGCAGACGAGTATGCGGTCATGATTCGCAATCTGCTCAGCCTGCGCGGCTTTGATTTCCAGGCAATCCAGGGCTGCGTCGTCTCCTCGGTCGTACCGCCGCTCACCGGTCAGTTTCGCGAGTTGTGCCGCACGTATCTCGAAGTCGAACCGTTGTTTATCGACCATCAGACGCCGACGGGGCTACGCTATCACGTCGACAATCCGGCCGAACTCGGCACCGACCGGATCGCAAATTCGCTGGCGGCGTTCCGGCGGTATGGCGGGCCAGTGATCGTGATTTCGTTTGGCACCGCCACCACGTTTGATGTGGTCGACGACTCTGGTGCGTACATCGGCGGCGCGATCGCACCCGGGCTGGGGATCTCGGCCGATGCGCTGTTTCGGCTCGCGGCACGGTTGTATCAGGTCGAGATGGTGCGACCACCAAGCGTGATCGGCACCAACACGATGCACCATATGCAATCGGGCGTGATCTATGGCTACGCCGGGCTGGTTGAAGGGATCGTGAGCCGCATGCACCGCGAGATCGGGATCGCCTGCACGGTGGTGGCCACCGGCGGCAACGCCGAAACGATCGCGAGCGAAACCAGCGTCATCAGCGCGGTGTTGCCGTATCTTACGCTCGAAGGCCTGCGATTGATCTACGAGCAACAGGTGGCGTAAATTTGCCCCGTGATCCGTGGCCCCGCAGCATACTGCGGGGTACAGGAAGAGGGTCGCGGTGAGGAGTCGCTATTGTCAATTCTGCCAACAGCCGAAGAAAAGCCGGTCTATGTCGAGCGTATGTTCGCGCGGATCGCCGACGGCTACGACCGGATGAACGCGATCATGACGTTTGGCCTGGATCGTGGCTGGCGTGCGCGCGCGGTGCGCGCGGTGGCACCCCGGCCAGCTGGCCGTGCGCTCGATCTGGGTACGGGCACGGGTGATTTTTTGCCACTGCTGGTGCGCGCGATGCCGCAGGGCTACGCGGTAGGTGCCGATTTCACCGTCTCGATGATGCGCGCCGGGCAGCACAAACTGGGGTCGCGCAGTGCGTTCAGCGCGGGTGATGCGCTGGCGTTGCCATTTGCCGATGCCAGCTTTGATGCGATCGTCACCGGCTTCACCGTGCGCAATGTCGCCGATATTGGCCAGGCATTCGCCGAGATGGCGCGCGTGGCCGCACCCGGCTGCCGGCTGGCGTGTCTCGAGGTCGCGCGGCCGCGCAACCCGCTGGTGCGAATCGGGCATCGGTTCTATTTCGAAGAAATCGTGCCGCAGATCGCGCGCGCACTCGGCGCAGATCCTGCTGCCTATACCTATTTACCACAATCAGCGCGCCTGTTTCCGCCGCCACCACGGCTGAGCGAGATCATGACCACAGCGGGCTGGCACGATGTACGCTGGGAACTACTCGGCTTTGGCGCGGTGGCGCTGCATACCGCAATCCGACGATAGTGACGCGCGGAAGTCCACGCGTGCAACACAGGGAGGTCGTATGACCTACGAAGACGAGGAAGCAGACGAGAACGATGAGCGCCGTGCGCGCCGTGATACGTTGATGAACCGGCGGCTGCGGCGGGCACGCGGCGAGGAAGACGAAGATATCGAATACGAGGCCTACCCGGCCGCCTACGGCAGCCGCGATCGGTCACGCTACGAGCCGCCAATCTATGTCACCCCCGGCAGTGGCGCGGGTGCGCAACTGTTCTTCGGGCTGCTGATCACCGCGACGGTCATCATACTCGGGCTCCTGTTTGGCCCGCAGTTACTGGCACGCTTCGCGACGGGGGCGATCGTTAACCCGGTGCAGCAGGCCTTCGCGACGCCGACGCCGACAATCATTGATCGCGCCACCACACTGCGCCAGATTCGCAGTCTCAATCGGCTCGAAACGCAGAGCTTTAGCATCGAGACGGTTGTCGAAGCCAGTGTCCAGCGCAACAACCCGCTCGATCTGTTGCTCGGCGATAAGCTGCTGCTGATCGCATCGGGCGAGGTGATCGCCGGTATCGATCTCAGCAAAATTGGCGAAAATGATATTGTCGTCTCCGCCGATGGCGAGAGCGTGACGATCCAGCTGCCACCCAGCGAGATTTTTACGGTCAGCCTCAATGAGCAACGCACGCGTGTCTACGAACGCAGCTCGGGCCCGCTCGCGCCGCGCAACGCCAATCTTGAGACCGAAGCGCGCCGCCGCGCAGTGGATGAAATACTGGGCGCGGCCTGCGAGGGCGCGATTATGCAAAAGGCAGCCGATGACGGGCGGCGCTCGGTCGAGCAGTTACTCGGCGCACTCGGCTTCACCAGCGTGATCGTCGAGGTCGCCGCAGGCAGTTGCATCGCGCCATCGGGCACGTAGGGCCGATGGATATCGCGGCGCGGTGGTGGCGCGGATCCCGGCGGCGCGCTGGCGGCGCGGTGGCGCGGTGGCGCGGTGGCGCGGGATCGGTGTAATGCCGAAGCATTCGCTCAGCTGTTGCAACAGCTGAGCGAATGCTTCGGCCCTACGAGTATCATCCAACAATCACACTGCGGTCGGGATGCTTCGGCCCTACGAGTATCATCCAACAATCATATACCATAAAGGATCACAATATGCTCCAGACCTCACACGACGCCGACGCGAACACGTTGTACTGGTACTTCAGCGAGATCGAGGCGGGCAGCACCGAGTTCGAGGCCGAGTGCGCGGCCACGCTGCTCTGCGATGACGCAGGCCAGGTGGTGGGCGTGGCGGTCACGCTCGATCCCGACGATGCACTACGGATCCCCGATCTGCCGCAACTGCGCTACGATCCGGCGACACAGCGGCTCACCGTGCTGCTCGATGGTGCGCAGGTGGCCAGCGAGCACGCGCTCGCGGCACCCGCCACACTCGATATCGCTGTCGATAATCAGATCCAGGGCTGCGAGGTGCTGCTGGAGGATGATTTTGCCAGCAAGCTCGCACTACTGGCAGCGCTGATGGTCGAGGTCGAAGCCGAAGAAGAGTTGCCGCCCTTTGCGCTGCCGATCTTTGCACCGCCAGCACCCACCATGCGCTCGGGATTTGTGGCGCTCGTCGGGCGCCCAAATGTCGGCAAATCGACGCTGCTCAACGCGATCCTGGGCCAAAAAGTGGCGATCGTGTCGCCACGCCCGCAGACCACCCGCACCGCGATCCGTGGCATCCTGACGCGGCCAGATGCGCAGCTGGTGTTTGTCGATACGCCCGGCATCCACGAGCCGCGCAACCGGCTGGGCAGCTACATGGTGGATCAGGCACGTCGCACGATTCCCGATGCCGATATCGTCTGTTTTGTCGTGGATATCACCGACGCACCACGCCGCCTCGATAATCGCATCGCACAGCTCGTCCAACACAGCCGCGCCCCCAAGCTGCTGGTGCTCAACAAGATCGATGAACCCAACAGCTACGGTGCCGAAAATCTGGCCGCCTACCGCGCGCTTGGCCCCTGGGAGATGGAGATCGCGATCTCGGCGCGCGAGGGCGAGGGGGTCGCCGCACTTGTCGAGGAGCTTGTCCGTCTGTTGCCGGTGGGCGGGCAGATGTACCCTGCCGACCAGGTCACTGATCAGAGCGAGCGCGAGATCGTCGCCGAACTGGTGCGCGAGCAGGTGTTGCGCCGTATCGAGCAAGAAGTACCGCACGGTGTGGCGATCGAGATCGAAGAGTGGGAGGAACGTGAACGCGTGACCTACGTGCGCGCCACGATTTATGTCGAAAAGGAATCGCAGAAGGGTATCCTGATCGGCGCGGGTGGCCTGATGCTGAAGGAAATTGGCGCGGGCGCACGCCGCAACGCCGAAATCACGCTGGCGCGCCCGATCTACCTCGACCTGTGGGTCAAACCGCGCGATAACTGGCGCGATGATCCGTCGTCGTTGTACTGGCTTGGCTATCGCAACCGGGAATAGCCCGGTAACGACGCAGTGTGCTGCGTCGGCTGTGTGACAATGCATTCGTGGGATTTTGGAGCATATGATGGAATCCTCTCGCAAGTGGTGGGCGCTGGCCGCCGTCGCGATCGGCGTCTTTATGAGCACGGTCGATGGCTCGATCGTCAATATCGCGCTGAAGACGATCCAGGATGATTTTCAGACCAGCCTCTCGGGTGTCGAATGGGTTGTGCTGGCGTATCTGCTGACGATTGCGGTGGCGCTGCCGAGTATGGGTCGGCTCGGCGATATGATCGGCAAGCGGCGGGTGTATCTCGTCGGCTTTGTGATCTTTACCATCGGCTCGGCGCTGTGTGGGCTGGCGTGGAATATCGAGACGCTGATCGGGTTTCGCATCCTCCAGGCGATCGGCGCCGCAATGATCCAGGGCGTCGGCCCGGCGTTGCTGATCGAGGCCTTTCCACCGCACGAGCGTGGCCAGGCGCTCGGCTATATCGGCACCAGCGTGGCGGCGGGTATCCTGGCCGGGCCGGTGATCGGCGGGCTGCTGCTCGGCCGCGCGGGCTGGGAATCGATCTTCTTTGTCAATATTCCGGTTGGCATCGCGGCGGTCTTTCTGGTGTTGCGCGCGATCGCACCAGATAACCGGCGCTCCGCGCAACGCTTTGATTTTGGTGGGGCGCTGCTGCTGGGTGTCGGGTTGTTGCTGGTCTTGCTGGCGCTCACCGAGGTACCTGCCTGGGGGCTGACTGATCCGCGGACGCTGGGGCTGCTCGCCGGTGGGCTGGCGGCGCTCGCCGCATTCATCTGGTGGGAGCAGCGCAGCCCGGCACCGATGATCAATCTGCAACTGTTTCGCACGCTGCCGTTCTCGCTCAGTCTGCTCGCCACATTTCTCTCGTTCGCGGCGCTGTCGTTCAATTTTCTGCTGATTCCGTTTTACCTGCAAAACGTGCTCGGCTTTGATGCGCAACGCACCGGGTTGACGCTGATCGCCTCGCCGCTGGTGCTCTCGCTGGTCTCGCCGCTCAGCGGCCGCCTGGCAGACAAAATCGACGGACGTTGGCCGGGGATCATCGGCCTGGTGCTGACGGTCGGTGGGCTGTTGAGCTATACGCTGCTGACACCGCAGAGTACGCAATTTGATGTCATCCTGCGGCTGCTCGTGATTGGCACCGGATTTGGGCTGTTTCAATCACCAAACAATAGCCTGGTGATGGGCAGCGCGCCGCAGAATGCACTGGGTGTCGCGGGCAGCCTGTTGGCGCTGATGCGAACGCTCGGCCAGACTGCCGGGATCGCGCTCGCGGGTGCGGTCTGGTCGGCACGGGTGGCGGCGGCGGCCGGTCAAAATTACGACCCGATCACCAGCGCCCCGGCGCTCGCGCAGACCAGCGGGCTCCACGATGCGATGCTGGTTGCCGCGTTGCTCACGGCGCTGGCTATCATACCAACGGCGCTCAAATTTGCCACACCACCCGCACCAGAGCCGGAGCCGCAGGCCGCACGCTAGTGGCATTACCGTGGTTTGCTCATAAACATATCACCAATTGTTATGGAATAGCTTCGTCAGGCATGATATACTCTGTGTGTAGAATAATACGCTGCCAACCTGGAGGGTTCCGCAATGACGCTACTGCTCGCTGTACTGATTGCTGTTCTAGCCACGGTCGTCGCCTTTACGATTGTTGACCGCACAAACGCCCGTCGTCTCCCGGTGCGCGTCGTCGCTCGTATACGCCGCCGCCGTTAATCAATACGTTACCAACTGGTAAACCCTCGCGCTAAATTAGCGCGAGGGTTCTTTTTTGGCATATATCTTGCCATAATGCATGTGGCGGCTCGCTACTATCGGGTCGTCGCTCTCTCCAGCTGAGGGGCCTCTCACCCCTCAGCGAAGACTGTTTCGCACCGGAGCCACCCCTGTGGCTCCGGTCTTCACGATTTATCGCCCGAGGCGTGGCAAAATCACCCGACTGAGACCGAGTTGACCACCGCGCGCGGTCTCGGTAGCGATATTGCCCGCCGCATCTTCAGCCTCGATAATCACCGAAAACCGCCCGAGCCCGCTGGCGGTCGTCGTGCCACTGCACAACCCGTTGGTACACGTCATCGTGACGGGCTGCCACGCACCACTGCCCGATACCGCGCGCGCGCGCACACTCGCCACACCACTTTTATCATCCGTGACTCGCGCGCTGATACGAATCATCTTGCCACCAACCGCCTGGAGTTGCATCGGGCCAGCCGATGTGAGCAATGCGACGCGCGGATCGGTCACCAGCGGTGGCAGGTCATCGTTGCGTGTCGCAGCTGGTGCAGTGCGTGGATCAATATAGATAATCTCGATAACCAGCTGCGAGATCCGGCGCAACTCGCCCGTCCGGCCATCGGTGGCGCGCAGTTGCGTGGGTGAAAGGATCAGCAGGTCGTTGAGTTGTCGCCGACCGTCGACATTTTTGACGACACGTTCGATATTGAACGGCTGCTCGGGCAGCCAGCTATCGCGTAGCGCAGTTGGCATCTCCGTACCGTTGATATGGTCAAGATAGGTCTCCTCAGTCACGATATTGGTGACGTGCGGCTTGAATGGGATTGTGTCCGAGGTGATACTGATCAGACGAAAACCACGCGGTTGCGGGATCTTGCTCGTGTTTTCATCGTCATTATCCGTGGGCTGCGTGGTGATATCGTAGGTCAGCACGGGCAAGACAGGGCGGCCGACGCCGGTCTGGCTGATGCCGCGCAGGGTGACAATATCATTGGCTGCGCGATACGAATCGCTGATTGTCGCCGTAACTTCGGGCACAAAACCACTACCTACCGCCGTGTTGGTGATGACGCTATCGATCTGAATGCGGCGCGTGATCAGACCGGTATTGGTCAACTGCGCGTTGGGGACTTCGATTGCGGGTGCAGCAAATGGCCGCCCGCTGACTGGCGCGACGCGCGGGTCAAATGGGGTCGGCACGCGCACCTTGATAAACGGCAACCCGTACAGCGTCCACACGTTGAGCACTTTCTCATCAAACGCGCTGAAGCTGCCGGGGCCGGCCAATTCAAGGTACCGCCGCTTGGCCAGCGCCAGCGATTCGCCGATTTCTGGGTAGATGGCATCTCCCACGCCCAGATCGCGGCCAATCGCCTCGGTAAACAACACCGAGAGCCGCTCGCTATAGCCGATCACATCGCTATCGCCGTAGCCATAGCCAGTATTGCCGATCCAGTTGCCGCCCTGCTTCAGGATCGCCTCGGGCCAGCTCGACTGGTAGTAGCCTTGATCCGGCCCGGCTCTGATACTACGTGGCTCGACGCTCAGCCCCGAGTGGCAGCCCACCGAATAGGCCAGTGTGGCCGAGTCGTTGATCATCGAACCAGCGTTGACGTAGTCTTTGAAGAACGCGCGCTCATAGGCTGGCCGCCCCAGCTGGCCGTCGACGGCGAGCGTCGGCGTGAGCACCCGTTGTGCTGCAAGTGTGCCACCCGCAAGATTGGCCGGTATCGCATCATAGTGGGTAAAGTGCGCGTTGATCGACATCAGATGAAAATCGGTCTGCGGCGTCAGACGCGGTGCGGTACCACGCGGCGGCGTGTCGGCCGGCGTGTTGACCGGTTCGTACAAGGCCTTCAGGAGCGGCAGCTGGCCAGTAAACCAGGCATTGGCCAGATCGTTGACGTCCCAGGTCTCGCTGATCAGTGTGCGGAGCGCAAATCCCCGCCCGAGATCGCTGCTGGTGCTAAAGCCGAGGCGACGCAGGATCGCGCTGGTGCGCTCGGCCTGATCGGTAAGGAAATCGTAGCCAGTGACAAAGGCCGCACCCGCGTTGCGATCGTCGGTGCGATTGGCGTTCACGGCAAATCGCGGATCCGGCGTACGACCTGCCGGGAAATAATCATAGGCTTCGAGGTACGCCAGGATATTCTGTGGCGAGGCTGCCAGCCGCCCGATACCCAGATCGGGGATGTACAGAAAGCGGCCCTTGTAGGGCGTCGCCGCGCGATCGGCGTAGGCGTTGTCTGTCAGCACAAATCGGTAGAACAGCGAGCTCCGCAACAGCCCGTTTGGCTCCTCGTAGCCGCCCAGTTCGTTCAGATATTCAGCCTCATTGCCGAGCGTGGTCTCATCCGGCACACGGAGGAACGGAATGATATCGTCGTTGCCGATCACCAGAATGTTCTCGACGACCACAGACCGGGTCGATTCGACGTTGGCGATCACACTGTCGAGGATGCTCTTGATCTGCAATGCGACTTCGTTGGCAAACAACGGCTGCGATTTGTTGGCGTCCCACGCGGCGTACAACGCGTTCATGTGGCTGCGCAGATTGACGCTGCCCGTACCACCAATCCGCGGGATCGTGATATCGAGCGGGTCACAGCCGGTTGGCGATGTCTCTTGCAGATCGATCAACGCGGTGCCACCAGCCTCAAGATCGATCGGAGAGCCAGCGGTACCAAACTTACTAAAGATCGCGCCGTTGAGATTATCATCCGCACCACCCAGCGCCTTGATACGCGTACTGTTGTGCAGCACGACCGTGCGTGGGCCGTTGGACACGCCGCTCAGATAACATGTATTGAGGAACGGCACCTG
Source organism: Roseiflexaceae bacterium (assembly GCA_043752605.1). Lineage (GTDB taxonomy): Bacteria > Chloroflexota > Chloroflexia > Chloroflexales > Roseiflexaceae > JAYUYF01. The sequence continues at coordinate 1,074 of JAYUYF010000836.1, read as the reverse complement.
CAGCGCCCTGAGCGTCGGCAGCACCAGCGATCCGGGCACCACCGCGGTATCGAGCCGGTACGGCAGCGCGCTCCCCGTACCGATCGGACTATACACAAACAGGTAGTAATCGCCAGGTTGCGTTACGTATAGCTCGATCGCCTCGCTTGACGTACCGATCGCGGACGAAATCTGCGAGATCCGTCCGATCTGCGAGATCCGCCCGATCTGCGAGATCCTGCCCAGATCCACCACGCTATCGAGCGCAGCACTATCGGTGATCACCGAGCTCGGCGGTTGGGGGCTGATCAGCGCCAGATCATAATCTTCGGGCAAATCACGCAGCGTAGCACTCAGCGTCGCGCCGCCGCTGGCCACACGAATGCGGTAAAAATCCCCCGTGAGACCGCTGCCATCGGCGATGTCGATCGCACCCGTATTAGCGGCCTCGAGCAGCGTCGTCGCGGTAGTTTCGAGCACCACAGCGGTGGCAGTGGCAATATCGTTGTTCGGCTCGACCTCGGGCAACACCGCCGCCGCTGGCGCGGACGGCACGGCCACTGGCGCCGCAGACGATCTGGCCACGGGTAGCCCCCCGCCGATCAATGCCAGTAGCAACAGGAGCGGTGCGCCGCGCACAAGCTGGCGGCGAGAATAAGACTGTGACATATGACCTCACACTCGATGACAAAAACATGTATTCGTAGATCAGGTATAGCACAGACGCGGTACCGTGTACAGAAGGACTTTCGGGCTATGCGCGGGGCGGCGGGCGGCGAGCCGCGGGCGGGCGCGGATTTGTACGGGCGCGGATTTGTACGGGCGGGCGGCGGGTGGCGGGCGTGGGTACGGATTTGTACGGGCCGCGGGCGGCGGGCAGGCGGGCGGCGGGCAGGCGGGCAGTGGGCCGGTCGAGGAGTGCCCCCCGGTGACGTACCCGTCGGGGGTGTCGATCCGGCGGGTCAAGGACGCGAAGCTGCAGGCTCTCTACGACGACCTGAACGCGGTGTCGTGTGCGCAGCCCGTGTGCTTTCTCGACGCGAGCGACCTGCAGTCGCCCGAGGGGGCCTCGCTGCCGGTGACGGTCAAGCTGAC
>JAYUYF010000835.1:0-2415 GCA_043752605.1 Roseiflexaceae bacterium | reverse complement strand
AACGTATGCGCGAACGCTACTGCTCAGGCCCCCGTGGTCCATCTTTTCACAATCTGATTCTAACCCGTACACGGGCGGCTGTCAACTGGCGAGCGCGTGCTGGATACGGTCGAGCGCGATTTCGATGTCATCGCCAGCGATGCCGTAGTGCGTCACCGCGCGTAGCCGCCCCGGCCCCATGCCGGTGAGCAACACGCCCTGCTCGGCCAGCGTGCGTTGCAGCTCGGTCGCGCTGAGCGGTGCGTTGTGCAGCGTGAAGATCACGATATCGGTCTGCACACGCGCGAGATCGATCGCGATGCCGGGGATCTGTGCTAATCCCTCGGCAAGATTGCGCGCATGCTGATGATCTTCGGCGAGCCGATCGACCATCTCATCGAGTGCGATGATCCCGGCTGCGGCGAGCACGCCGGCCTGACGCATGCCACCGCCAAGCATCTTGCGCGCCCGCCTGGCCCGCGCGATACACGCCGTCTCCCCCGCAAGGATGCTGCCGACGGGTGCGGCCAGCCCTTTCGAGAGGCAAAACATGACGCTATCGACGTGCTGCGTGATCTGTGCTACATCGACGCCCAGCGCGACGGCGGCGTTGAAGACGCGCGCGCCATCGAGGTGCAGCGGCAGCCCGTGCGCCTGCGCGAGCGTGCGGACTTCGGCCATGTACGCCAGATTGAGCACGGTGCCACCACAACGATTGTGCGTGTTTTCGAGGCAGATTACGCCGCTGCGGGCGGCGTGCTGGTCATCTGGCCGGATCGCGGCGGCCAGCGTTTCGAGTGGCAATGTACCGTCTGGCAGTGTCGGCACGGTATGGTACGGGATGCCGCCGAGGACGGACGCGCCGCCCGCTTCGTAGTGGTAGATGTGCGATTCGTCGCCGATGATCGCTTCATCGCCGCGGCCGCAGTGCGCCAGCAGCGCGCACAGGTTGCCCATCGTCCCGCTGGGTACAAAGACCGCAGCCGGCTTGCCGACGCGTGCAGCGGCCAGTGATTCGAGCCGGTTGACCGTCGGGTCATCGCCAAAGACATCATCGCCGAGTGGTGCTGTCTGCATCGCGGCGCGCATCGCCGGGCTCGGATGGGTGACGGTATCGCTGCGCAAATCGATTGTGGTGGGCATGGATTACCTCGCGGCTTATCGACGGATAGTAGATCTGCATGCTAGCACAGCCTGGGATCGGCTATACTACCGCCGGTAGAGGAGACCATAATGAGCGCAGTAGTACTGGATGGCCGCGCGGTGGCGGCGACGATGCGCGCCGAACTGGCGGATGCGGCGGGCGCGCTGGCGGCGCAGGGGCGACCGGCCGCGCTGGCGGTGGTGCAGGTGGCGGGTGATCCGGCCTCGGCGCGGTACCTGCGCGCGATCGAGAAGACCTGCGAGACAACCGGAATTGGTTACGCAGGGCACGTGTTGCCCGCCGATGCCACGCAGGAGCAGCTCGAAGCACTGCTGGTGCGCCTGAGCGCGAATTCTTCCGTGAACGGGATCTTGCTGCACGTACCGCTGCCGGCGGGTTTTGATGCTGACGCGGCTGTGCTGCGGATCGACCCGCGCAAGGATGTCGATGGTGTGCATCCGGTCAACGTCGGACTGCTGGCGGCCGGGCGTGGCGGCATGGTGCCCAATACACCGGCGGGTGGGATGGAACTCCTGCGGCGCTACGGGATCGATGTGGCCGGGCGGCGCGCGGTGGTCGTCGGGCGCAGCGCGATCGTGGGCCGGCCGATGGCACTGCTCTTGTTGCACGCGCACGCGACGGTCACGATCGCGCATTCGCGCACCCGCGATCTCGCAGGTCTGGTGCGCGATGCCGAAATTATCGTCGCGGCCACCGGTCGCGCGAGGATTATTACGGCCGAGATGGTGCGGCCGGGTGCGGTCGTGGTCGATTTTGGCATGAACAGCGGGCCAGACGGTGCGCTGGTAGGTGATGTTGATGCGGCGGTGGCCGCAGTTGCCGGGTATCTCACACCGGTACCGGGCGGCACCGGGCCGATGACCACTATGCTGTTGCTGGCCAATGTGCTGCGTGCGGCCCGTACAACCACATGAGATCGCGCTACGAGCCAACCCGGTGCTGCGGGTGGCGGTCAACACACCAAAGGTCTGCGGTATTTCTGCCTCGCGCATCGGCTCATATACAAATGAGTGTTCGCTGATGTACGGCGGAGGCACAGCGATGACAATCCAGTGTACGACGGAGCACGCGTACATGTCTGCACGTATTTTGCTCACCATGTATGGTATCGAGCTTCAGACACACGACGCGCAGCACACCGTGATCTGTGTCGCACCGCTCGATCCCGCAATCGCCGCGCAGATCGCCGCCGACCTGATGCAGCTAGCCGATGTTGTTGTTGAGCCGCTCGAAATGGTATTTGGCCTGTCGTATAGCGGCTGGTGATCCGC
>JAYUYF010000834.1:0-2416 GCA_043752605.1 Roseiflexaceae bacterium | reverse complement strand
ACGAAGCGACTCGGCAGGTATTGCAGCGCTATTATCATCAGTATGCTGCCAGTATTGCGGCACTCATCCAAAGCGGGATTGAGCAGGGCGAGTTTCATACCACCGATGCGCAAGAGATGGCTATCGTGATCATTAGCGTCTATGAGGGGTTAACGGTGCTCTGGATGCTGGATTCTGTCATAGGTGATCTCGTAGGGCTTGCTGAACGGACAGTGCAAACACTTTTACGAAGTATTACGAAAGCTACCTAACGGTTAGCCATCAGCCGCGCCCGGTCGGGTTGGCACGAACTTGACCGAAGCCACCACGTTTGATATACCACCAGCTAGTAAAATCGCGGCGACAAAGGGCGTCGGTTGCATGGCAGTGTTGGGCTGCAACGGCAATTAGGCAACAAGGACAAGGTGGGATTATTGACCGCTCCATTTCATGTTCTGATATGTTTGGATGGCTGTTTGTACTCCAAGGCGCGGGCTGCTCAATATTGGAACGGTTATGTCGGTACAAAATGGGATGCTACCAGCCATTGATGCTTGCGCTAATACAATCACATCACCAACCGAGGCTGCTTGATGAAGGTGTGCAGTAATAACTTGGTTGTAGCCCAGCATATCACCTTGCTCAAAATACGCCCATGCATCATCACAAAAGAGTTCGTGGAGCTTAATAGTTTTTCCGATTGTGTGAGCAGCATCATAGAGTAGGCTGCTTGTTGAGGCGAGCGTGCTCGCGAGCGCGGCGGCAACAACAATACGGCTACCGATGCTGACCGCGTGCTGTGCCATTGCTCGATCAACGCGCAGTACTGGTCGGGTAGGGTCTGCCAAGGCTTGTTCGGCATAGCCACCAATTGTTGAGCACGTACACACGACAACCCCAGCATCCGCAACAAATGCCTGGATGAGCGTTTCTGTAACGCGTGTTCGCAGTGCATCGGTGAATCCAAAGGTGCGCGCATCTTGAAGGAGCGTCTCGTCCACTATATGGTGCACAGGAATATCTGGAGCAATCTCGTCAAGGAGTTGATCAAACGTAGCGATATGTACGGAGGAAGTATGCACAAATGTAAGGGTCTTAGTCACGCGAATTTCCTTCCCCATTTCGCCTAGCTATCAAAGACAGTGTACAACCCAAATAGGGCAGGTCAAGTTTATGTCACAAGCTAGTGGTCAACCACGGTAGATCTGAGGTATACTCCCTCCCAATACTCGCGACGAGGCTGGGAGCATGGCCATGCGCAAGAAATATGTGGTTGATTTGACCGACGACGAGCGCGCAACGCTCCGCGATCTGACGAAGAAGGGCACGGCCGGGGCACGCACGATCAGTCGGGCACACATCCTCTTGCATGCGGCCGACGGGGCCACGGATCAGGCCATCGCCGATGCACTCCATGTCGGGCGCGCGACGGTCGAACGCACGCGCCAGCGCTTTGTGGCGGGCAATCTGGAGCGCGCGCTGCACGATCTCCCGCGCCCGGGTGCGCGGCGCAAGCTCGACGGCAAACAGGAAGCGTTGTTGGTGGCCACCGCGTGTAGCACGGCACCCGAGCCCTATGCACGCTGGAGCATGCGGCTCCTGGCCGATAAACTGGTCGAACTGCGGGTCGTGGATTCGATTTCTGACGAAACTGTCCGCCGCATGCGCAAAAAGGGGGCCTAAAACCGTGGCTGGTCGCCGAATGGTGCCTGCCGATCGTCAGTCCGGAGTTCGTCTGGCGCATGGAAGATGTCCTGGATTTGTACGAAGCAGCACCCGACCCGGACTATCCGGTGGTCTGCTTCGCTGAATCACCCTATCAATTGATCAGCGAGACCCGGCAATCGCTCCCACCCGAACCGGGCCAACCCGCGCGCATCGATTATGAGTACCGCCGTGAGGGTACCTGTAACCTGTTCATGTTTTTCGCGCCCGCGCTTGGCTGGCGGCACGTGAAGGTAACGCCGCAGCGGACGGCACGGGATTGGGCGCAGTGTATGCAAGACCTGGTCGACATCCATTTCCCAGACGCGACGCGGATTCGCGTGGTGCAGGATAACCTCAATACGCATACGCCAGCCAATCTGTACGCGGTATTCCCGCCTGCGGAAGCGCGCCGCATCGTCAGCAAGCTGGATTTTCGCTACACGCCGAAACACGGCAGCTGGCTGAATATGGCGGCATGCGCGTTTGCGGTACTCCAGCGCCAGTGTTTGTCGACCCGCGTGCCATCAGCAGACGCGGTACAAGCCAAAACGCTGGCCTGGGAAGACATCCGGAATGCTGAAAAAGCAACGATCACGTGGCGGTTCACCAGTGCGCGCGCCCGCACGAAGCTGAAGCGGTTATATCCATCGTAATCACCGTGGTCAACCACTGGTCTCACCCAAGCGATTGAGCGCTACATCACGATGCGCGAGCAGCGGGGGCGCGCAAT
>JAYUYF010000833.1:0-6160 GCA_043752605.1 Roseiflexaceae bacterium | reverse complement strand
AAGCCGCAGCCAGAATGCTTCGGCCCTACACGGGTGACGCGGCGATGCCGCGCCACCCTACCGCGCCACCCTACCCCACCGCGCTACGCGGTACCTGCGCGGAACAGCGGTTCGACAGCGGCGCGCAGACGCGCCAGCCCTTGCCACTCATCAACCTTTTTATCAAAAATCAAACTTACCGGCCTATCAAAGTCTGCATCGCGCAGGATCCTCGCACAGCGCCCCAGGTCATCGGTATCGATGCTGCCGTCGGCGGTGGTGCGGGCTTTGATATGCGCCGAAGTCGCCAGCGGCGCGATCTGCTGCAGCGTCGTGTACTTGTCGGCGGTCTGCTCGGCGTTGCCGGTATCGGCGCAGATCCCGAGTTCGGGGCCAACCGCGGTGTGGATCGCCAGCAGCGCATCAGCCTCGATCGCGGTGGCGAGCCAGTTCTCGGTGCTGACCTGCACCCCGCGCGTGGTGGCATACTCGACAAGCCCGCGCATACCGGCGGCGCTGCGCGCGATCGTCTCGGGCGTTGCGGGTTGACGGCCAGCGCAGACGCGCACGCGTTCGGCACCGAGTGCAGCGGCCACATCGATATAGAACGTGTTGAGCGCGAGGTCGGCCCCGCGCTGGTCGTCGTCGGGCGATGCGATATCACCTGCGTCGATCAGCACACTGTAGAGCGTAATGCTGCTGGCCGCGAGTGCCGCGCGCAGCTCCGCGAGATACGCAGATTCGGTGCTTGGCAGGTGGAAGTGGCACAGTTCGAGCGTGGTGATCCCGTGCGCGGCGAGCGCGGCGGGCAAATCGATCAGCGCCAGGCCGCTGGTGAGCAGACCATCGACGCTCCAACTGGAGATGGCGATTTGGGACATAATGATGCTCGCTTTCGGTGCGGAGAATACGAGAACAGAGAATACGAGAACACCCAAATGTGCGCGTTATGGGCGGGCAGCAAATCCGGCTTCGCGCAGGCGTATCGCCGCATAGACCGTATCAATATGTGGTGTCTGCACACCCACCAGCCGACCAAGCTCAGCCACCGCCCCCACGAGCGCTGCGATCTCGGTTGGCCGCCCGGCCTCGATATCTTGCAGCATCGATGTTTTGTGCGCGCCCACTGCCTCGGCACCGGCGATCCGCTGGTCGATGCTCAGGCCAAATGCGATGCCGAGCCGTTCGCCGATCTGCTGCCCCTCAGCCATAATCGCGGCGATCAGCGCGCGGCTCGGCGCAAACTGACAGATTTCGATCAGTGTGGCGTGGGTGAGTGCCGACACCGGGTTGAACGCGAGATTGCCCCATAATTTGACCCAGATCTCGTGCCGGATCCGTGGCCGCACCGGCGCGCGGATGCCCGCCGCCACCAGCACGCGCGCCAGCGCACCCACGCGCTCGCTGCGGCTGCCGTCGGGCTCACCCAGCACTAGCCGGTCGCCCTCGATGTGCCGCAGCACGCCGGGTGCGTCGACCGCCACCGCCGGGTACACGACGCAGCCGATGATCCGGGCGATCGGGATCGCGGCGGCTAGGAGCCCGCCCGGGTCGACGGCCTCGACGGTGCGCCCCTCGTATACGCCGCCGTGGCGCTGGAAATACCAGAACGGGATGCCATTCTGCGCCGGGACGATCAGTGTTTCTTCGTGGCACAGTGGCATAAGCATCGGCAACACGGCGGCGAGTTGCTGTGCCTTAACCGCCACAATCACTGCATCGTGGGCACCGGCCGCCTGCGGGTCGTCGGTCATCAGTGCGGGATGTGCGACGATCGTGCCGCCCGCCTCGTGCAGGGTTATTCCGTCGGCCCGGATCGCCGCGAGCGTGGTACCGCGCGCAACGACCGTGGTTTCGACGCCGCTGTACGCCAGTTTGGCCGCCACATATCCACCAATAGCTCCCGCACCAATGATTGCGATCCGCATCGTGTTACCCTGTTAGTCGTTCGTGCATGCCAATCCGCTGCAGTTTGCCCGTGGCACCACGCGGCAGGCTCTCGAGCAGATAAATTGTGCGTGGCACCTTAAAATCGGCGAGTAGCGTGGCGCAATGATCACGGAGTGCGCGCGCATCTGCCACCGCACCTGGCCGGAGCACCACCGCAGCGTGAACTTCCTCGCCGAGCGTCGGGTGCGGTGCGGCGAAGGCCAGCGCCTCGGCGACGGCGGGGTGGCGCAACAGCACATCATCGATCTCGATCGGCCCGATCTTCTCGCCGCCACGGTTGATCAGTTCTTTCAAGCGCCCGGTGAGCGTCAGCCGCCCGGCAGCATCGCGTATGCCCTGGTCGCCGGTGCGAAACCAGCCATCCACAAACGCCAGCGCATCGGCCTGCGGATTATTTTCGTAGCCATCCATCACATTTGGCCCGCGCACCGCCACCTCACCGCGCACGCCAGCGGGCAACAGGCTACCATCCTCGGCCATGATCGCCACCTGCACGCCCACACCAAAACCGACGCTTCCCGCCAGCCGTTCGCCGGGTGGCAGCAGATTGGATGTCATCTGGTGGCTAGCCTCGGTCATCCCGTAGCTCTCGATCACCGGCGCACCGATCACGGTTTCGAGCTGCTCCATCACTGCGGGCGGCAGCGATGCGCTACTCGATCGGACAAAGCGCAGCCGGTGGCCGCGCAGCACCTCGGGGTTGCGCTCGGCGCGCGCCAGCAGCATCTGGTGCATGGTGGGTACGGCCGAATACCAGGTGGGTGCAGCATCGCGGACGAGACTCCAGAAGCGCAGCGCATCAAAGCCGGGGGTAGCCACCACCGTGCCACCGGCGGCCAGCGGTGCCAGCAGCGATGCCACCAGCCCGTGAATATGGAAGAGCGGCATCACACACAGGGTCGTGTCATCGGGGGTGATCGCGAGCGTCTGCACGATGTGTTGTGCTGAGGCGACGAGATTTCGGTGGCGCAGCGGCACGCGTTTTGGGCGGCTGGTGGTACCGCTGGTATGGAGCACAAGGGCCACCGCATCGGCGGTCGGCAGCATCAACGTTTGCGGCGTGCGTACGCCGCGTACGATCTCAAGCTCCAGCTGGCCGTGGGCGTCTGGCTGCACTGTGATGACCCGCATCGCGAGGCTTGCGGCAGCCAGCGCGGCCGGGGGGGTATCCGGGCCGATCAGCAGCGTGGTGGCGTTGGTATCGGCATAATAAAACGCAAATTCCTCTTCGCGGTAGCGTGGGTTGAGCGGCGCGGCCGTGGCGACTGTCGCGGCAGCGAGGAAGCAGAGCGCCAGCGTTGGGCCACCGGGCAGCACAATCGCCACGCGCTCGCCCGCGGCCACGCCGAGCATCGCGAGCCGCGCTGCCAGGTGCTCCACTGTGCTCCGCAGGCCGGTCGGCGCGAATGGCGTACCATCGGCACCCAGCAGTGTGGGGCGGTGCGGGTCATCGGGCAGCAGGTCGAGCAGGATCGGCATGGTGCGGCTCCTCGTTGGTGAGATGTGTGTGCATTATACCGTAGGGCGGGTGGGGTGGTACCACCCCCACCCTGGCGCGCTTATACCCGCATCCTGTGGTATCCTGTAGTTACGAAAGCTTTTCAGATCTTCCCGCAGACACGCACAAGACATGTGCAATGGGTGAGTCATGCAACAGGAACGCCGGGCGCAGCGCGCCGCACGCTTTGGGACGACGATCTTCACCGAGATGACGGCGCTGGCGCAGGCACACAGTGCGATCAATCTTGGCCAGGGCTTCCCCGATTTTGCCAGCCCGGCGTTTGTGCGCGATGCGGCGGTGCAGGCACTTGTGGCCGACAAAAACCAGTACGCGCCGATGCCCGGTCTGCCGCGGCTGCGCCAGGCGGTGGCCGCCCAGTGGCAGCACGATACCGGGCGCGCGGTCGACTGGCAGCACGAGGTGACGGTTGTCAGCGGTGCGACCGAGGGGATCTGTGATCTGATGCTCGCGCTCCTCGATCCGGGTGATCGGGCGATTGTGATCGAGCCCGCGTACGATAGCTACATCCCGTGTATCACCATGGCGGGGGGCGTGCCGCTGGTGGCCACGCTGCGGCCGCCGCAGGGTGATACGGGTTGGGAACTGGACGCAGCCGAACTTCGCGCGTTATTTGCGCAGCGGCCAAAAGTAATCCTGATCAACACGCCGCACAATCCCACCGGCAAGGTATTTCGCCACGCCGAGCTGCAACTGATCGCCGATCTGTGCGTCGAATACGATGTGATCGCGGTGGCGGATGAAGTCTACGATCGGCTCGTTTTTGACGATGCCGTCCATGTGCGTCTGGCCGAGTTGCCCGGCATGTGGCAGCGCACGGTCTCGCTCAACAGCATTGGTAAGACCTTTAGCGTCACGGGTTGGAAAATCGGCTGGGCGGTAGGTCCGGCTGATTTGAACGCTGCGATACGCGCGGTACATCAGTGGAGCACATTTGCCACCGCGACGCCATTGCAGGATGCGGCGGCGGCGGCGCTTGAGCACGCGATGACAAGCGAATATTATGCACAACTGCGCAGCGAGTACATGGCCCGCCGGGCGTTGCTGCGGGCGGCGTTGGCTGGCGCGGATCTTGCGGTGTTACCTGCAAACGGGTCATTTTTCCTGAGCGCACAGATCGGCGACCAAACCGCAGGGGATGACCGTGCTTTTTGCCGCTGGTTGACGAGCGAGATTGGTGTTGCAGCGATCCCGCTCTCAGCGTTTTATTCGGAGGCGAGCCGTGCATTGCACGTCGCACGTTTTTGTTTTGCCAAACGTGACGAGACCCTGCTGGCAGCAGCAGAACGCCTGAAACGATTGGGTTAAACCGCCCGATGCACCCTGCCAACCGGTAGCGATCATCTTGGCGTTTGCGCTCACGCGATGCTGCGTTGGCCGAAATTCATTAAGGCTGCGTATCATGGAAAGAGACAAACCGATGTTCTCGAAATCGCACCGCGCGCCAGCGCGCCACGACCGAGGCCTCGCACAGGAGCAAGATATGTCGCGTGTCATCAATGTGGTATTGCTGATCACCGATGCTGGTGCGGGTCACCGCAGTGCGGCACAGGCGATCGAAGCAGCGCTGCTGCAGACTCACGGCGATTCGGTGCATGTCTCGATAGTCAATCCGCTGTTGCACCTGCGTGCGCCGTCGATGTTGCGCTTTGGCGAGCAATTTTATCTCGAGCTGGTCAAGTATGCGCCGCAGTACTATGACTGGTTGCATCTCGTGACCGACAATGCGCCGACGGTATCGTTGATCTCGGAGACGGTAAGTCTGACGCTGCGCAATGTATTTCGCGAGGTGCTCGCGCAATTGGTGCCGGATGTGATCGTCAGCGTCTACCCGCAGTTTTCGGCCTTCGCTGCCTCGCTCTACGCCGGTCAGCGTACACGACCGGGGCTGGTCTCAGTCGTCACCGATCTCGGTCCGGTGCATCGCTTCTGGTTTGAGCACACGGATGATTATTGTATTGTGCCCTCGACGGCGGCGCGCACCAAGGCGCTGAGCTGCGGGATGGATCCACAGCGCGTGCTCACCAGCGGCATTCCGGTACATCCGCGTTTTGCCCGGCCGCGCGCTGAGGTAGCCGAATTGCGCCGCAGCCTCGGCTGGCGCGCCGATCTACCAGCGATGCTGTTGCTGGGTGGCGGCGCGGGTGTGGGTGATCTGGTCGAACTCGCGCGCGCGGTGGACGCGGCCGGGCTGCCGTTGCAGATGGCGATCGTCGCGGGTCGCAATGCCGAGCTCGCGGCCGAATTGCGGGCGCAGCACTGGGCCAACCCAACCGCGATCTATGATTTTGTACCGCTGGCCGATATGATGCACGCCGCAGATATCGTTGCTACCAAGGGTGGCGGTCTGACGGTCAGCGAGGCGTTGGCTGCCGGGCGGCCGCTCCTCTTACACGGTGCGGCGCCGGGCCAGGAACTTGGCAATGTGCAGCACGTCGTCAATCACGGTGCGGGGCTGTACGGTGCCACGCCGGGCGAGTTTGTTGCCAACCTGCGGCGCTGGATTGTACAACCGGCCGCGCGCGAAGCAGCAGCGGCGGCGGCACGCAGTATCGGGCAACCACACGCCGCTCATGAAGTCGCGCAGGTGGTCTGGGAGCTCGGTATGGCGCGGCCGCAGCCCGAACCGCTGACACTACGCCGCAACGCAAGCCGCCGCGCGAGCTGGTTGAATTGATCGTGCCGTAGCGGCAAAGCACTCACTGAGCGATT
>JAYUYF010000832.1:0-2419 GCA_043752605.1 Roseiflexaceae bacterium | reverse complement strand
CGGTGTGCTGTGTGTGCTCGCCACCGGCGTGATCGCCTGGTGGGATCCCGAGCTGCGCGCATACGACGGGCCCGCGTGATCTGCGCAGCGTGATTGGCACGAACGCCCCCGTGCAACTCTTTTGGGCTTGCAACGTATCTGATGGTACGAAAGAATGACGCCCTATGATACGGTTGGAGGTCAGCGTGCATTGTCGAACCTGTGGTGACGAATTGCCCGAAGCGGCAACCTTTTGTGTGGCGTGCGGTGCATCCATTCTGCAGCCCACATCGGCTGGCACGTCACGGCCGACACCGGCTGCAACCGGGCGCACAGTTGTGCTGGACGCCGCGCGGATCCCCATCACACGCGTGTCGTCGCCTGCACTGACGCCAGCACCGGCTGGATTTGGGCGCACACGCGCCGCAGGCTCGTGCGGTCGCGGCGCGCGACGCAAGCATGCACTCCACAGCTTCCCGCTGTTTATGCTGGGTATCATGCTGCTGGTGATCACCGGCAATGTCTGGCCGGGGATTCTGGTCTTGCTCGGTATTACCGGCGCGATCGACGAACTCGGCCGTGGTCGTGCGCGCGCTGCCCTCGCGCGCGCGGTGTTTCTGATCGGTACTGCCGTCCTCTTTTTCAGCGGCACGATCTGGCCCGGCATCCTGATCGTGCTCGTGATCGCGGCGCTCATCGAACGCCGCTGAGCGCCCGGCGCGGCTCTTTTGATCGACACAACCTGGGCATTTGCAGCGTGAGCCAATCTAGGAGCACGACACAGATAGACGCAGATGGATGCGGATAAGCCAGAACGTGCGACCGCATATCCGTGCCAATCCGTGGCATCTGTGTCTCACTCTCCGGCGCAATCCGCGCAATGCCGCGCGCCCCAGCTTGTCGATCATACTCGTCACCGCGCCCGTGGTGAGCCTGGTGCGTTCGGTGATCTGCCCGGCGGTCATCGGCCCGTTCAGCCGCACCACATTAGCACAACGGTTTCTTAAAAAAATAGGTAGCGTGATAGATTGAGGTTCTGGATGTATCTCAGACCGCCGAATCTAATCCCCGTCCCATTTTACGACGGCCTCGATCGGCTGACCGGCGGTGCCACCACAAACGGCCCGGTCTCCGCATGGTGATCGCGGTGCGCCGCAACCGGGTATGCGCTGCGCATCCGGCCACGGGCACGCGATCAGCCGCCTCGCGGGGTGGCCTGGCGGGGTGCTCACGCCCGCCAGTGGGGTGCAGGGGCGAAGCCGCCTGCCGCTGCCGCGCGTAGCCGCACCAGCTCCGGTCTCACTCCTTCCCACAACATGGTACACTCATCACGAGCAGGACGTGAGTGGCGAGGTATAGCGAATGGAAATGATGCGGGTGTATCTTCGATACCAATGAGTTTAACTCGCATTGTGGCACACAAATCACGCATCACTACCGCCGCGACACGCCGTTCCCCACTGACGCCGTCGTCGTGCTACGCTACGTGCGCGTACTGTATGGGTTGTAGCAATGTCTACGTGACATCAATCCGTCAGAGCGGTTATCAGCTTGCTTGACCTACTGGTTGTTGCGCTCCCCGCTCCCGTTCTGGGAGCGGGGTCGGGGGTGAGGGCGAGCGGCGGCGCACCCTTGCTGAGAACTGCTATTAGGAGCCGTCGTGCTGGATCATACCATCGGCCACCAGCGTCTGCATACCCACCAGATCGCGCAGCAGGTGACGAGCGACCCGGCGGCGGTCGTCGTGCTACCCGGGCCATACTGCGGCAGCGCGCCCGGCTACCGCTGGCAGTGGGGCCACGCTCTGCTGTGAGCGCGAAGAACGAACCTGCGTAGCTAAATGGTGTCTCTATTGTCCGGATGACGCAGTACAATAGCAGCAGGAAATCTCACGCCGTGCCGATACTGTGAGTGCTATGCCGCCCGACGACCTTCGCCACGACCCGCTGACGGGTGCGCTGACGCGCCACCACTTCGATGCCATGCTGAGCCAGCACCTCGATCACGCGGCGACGCATGATGCTGCGTTCTCGTTGCTGGTAGTCGACATCGACCACTTCAAAAGTATCAACGACAGCTTTGGTCACCCACGCGGCGATACTGTACTTGTCGATGTGGTACGACGGTTGCGCCAGATGCTACGTACCGACGACACCCTGGTGCGGTTTGGTGGTGATGAGTTTGTGGTGCTCTTGCCAACGGCAGCGCGCACCCAGGCGCTGGAGGTGGCCGAGCGGCTGGTCAGGATTGTTGATCAGACACCGTTCGCGGGTAGTCCGCCGATCCGGCTTTCGCTAAGCATCGGGCTGGCGACGTTTCCGGGCGATGCCGATACGCCAGAGGGGCTGCTGCAGGCGGCCGACCGGCGATTGTACCAGGCCAAACGGCTTGGGCGTGGGCGCGTGAGTATCGCTGATGCGAGCTCGCGTCTTGTGCCGCC
>JAYUYF010000831.1:0-2419 GCA_043752605.1 Roseiflexaceae bacterium | reverse complement strand
GCCGCTCTCCCGTCTCGAAGGGTCGGACGAAGAGCGACATTGGCTCCAATGGTTTGTTATGATATCCGCACGTTCGCTTATTGTCTTCAGCGGATTGACATGCACGGTCGCCTACTTGTACCGTGCTCCCGAACTCCTGCTTACCGCGCTGATCATCGTATTGTTTCACCCGGTGCTCCTCTGGGGGCGCAGGCTCGCCGCGCAGGGACGCATTGAACGCGCGGCGACATTCATCCATAGTGTACTTATGATCGACACGCTGTTGATCACGTTGCTCGTTCCTACTGCGCTCCCAATCACGGTAATCGGACCGATCTACGCGATTACATTTTGTCTACCGTGTGTCTCACCGGCACGCCTGCGCCAGTTGCTGGTGAGCACGGTGATCACGATCGGCATCACGACGCAGATTGGCGCACACGCACGCTGGTTTTATATCCCACTCGATGTCTACAGCGGGATACCACTCACGCTGGCGGTCATCCAGCTCAGCGCGATTAGCGCACTGCTCATCTGGCACTACCATAATCGTTTCGCCTCGCTGCTCTCTACCACGCAACGCATCAACCGCGATCTCAAGGCGACGCGCGCTGGGCTTGAGGCAACGATTGTTGCGCATACGGCCGATCTCCGCGAGCGAGAACTTCGATTTCGTACGATCGCCGAGCTAACATCGGACGTCATGTTTGGTCTGACGGTCGATGCTGCTGGCAGTGTGACCACGCGCTGGTCGAGCGGGCAGCTGCGCCTGCGCACCACCACGGTGCGGCTAGACAACAATCCCTACGCGCGTTTGATCAGCGTTGCGCATCCAGAGGATCGACAGATATTGATCAATCAGGTCGATCAGTTGCTCAATAATGTCGCAAGCAGTATCGAACTTCGGCTCACACCACGCGGTAGTATTGTGCAGTGGATACGGTTATCTGCAAGGCCAGAATGGTCTGATGCCGAGCAGCGTACGGTCGGCATCTTTGGCTCACTGCAAGATATCTCGGATCGCAAACGGTTCGAGGCCGAAATCGATGCGCTCGCGATGCTCGACCCGCTCACCGGGTTGGCCAATCGGCGGCTCTGGCTCGATCAGTGTACGCGCGCGCTCGATTTTGCGGTGCAGAGCCAGGAGCCAGTGGCGGTGCTGTACTTTGACCTTGATCGCTTCAAGACGATCAATGATACGCTCGGGCACGATATCGGCGATGAGTTGCTGGTCGCGATCGCGGAGCGGTTGCAGGCGTGTATCGAGCCGGATGATCTGGTCGCGCGGCTTGGCGGTGATGAATTTGCCTTACTCGTGCGCCGGGCAGACGAGCCGCGCGCGCGCATGCGTGCGATGCAGGTGCGCGCCGCGATGGATCCCGAGTTTTATCTGCGTGGCCACACACTGGCGATCAGTCTGAGCATCGGGATCGCCTGCGCCCCACGCGATGGCGATGCGCTCAGCATTTTGCTCCAGCGTGCCGACGTCGCTATGTACGATGCCAAAAAACGCGGCATCGGGCAGCAGGTATACCGCCACGATCTGAATGCGTTTCGCAGCGATCATCTCGCGATCGAGACCGAGTTGCGGCACGCGATCAACAATAGTGAATTGTTGTTGCATTTCCAGCCGATCCTCAGACGCGGTGAAACCACATTCTCGCACGTCGAGGCATTGGTACGCTGGCAGCACCCATCGCGCGGGCTGGTCTCGCCGGGAGTGTTCATCCCGATTGCCGAGAAAAGCAACCTGATCCGTCAACTTGATGCATGGGTCATGCGTGCGGCGCTGGATGCACTTGTGGCGTGGGATCAGGCCGGGACGCCGCTGATGGTATCGATCAACCTTTCGGCCACCACACTGCAGGATCCCGATCTCGTCGCACAGGTGTACTCGCTGATCGAGCGTAGCGGCGCACGCCCGGAGCAAATCGTGATTGAGGTCACCGAGAGCGCAGCCATGCGCGATCTGGCGATCACGACGCGTGTGTTGCAAGGACTGAGCGCGCTTGGTGTCCGCATCGCGCTTGATGACTTTGGCAGCGGTTACACCTCACTGGCGCTGGTAAAACAGCTCCCCGTCGATGTGCTGAAAATTGATCAATCCTTTGTCCGCGGCATCGGCAACGACCGGCGCGATGAAGGTGTACTCGAATCGATGGTCGTGCTCGCACGCGGATTGTGCGTCGAACTGGTGGCCGAGGGCGTCGAAGAACAGGCACAACTGCAATGGCTCTGGCAGGCTGGCTATCATGCGGTGCAAGGCTATCTGCTCAGCCGCCCGGTATCCGCAGCGACGATCGACACGCTGCTGGGGACAAATATACAACAGGCGGATGACTGATGTCATCCGCCTGCGAGAATTGGTGGAGCAGAAGGGGATCGAACCCTTGACCTCAACACTGCCAGCGTTGCGCTCTCCCAACTGAGCTACTGCCCC
>JAYUYF010000830.1:0-2425 GCA_043752605.1 Roseiflexaceae bacterium | reverse complement strand
AACGCACTGTTTGCGGAATATCTTCGTACAGAACTCATGCATCCACGAATACCTGCACTTCGTCTCGCGTAGCATATATGTCACGATCGTAAGTCCTGAACTTGCTGGGCGTGATCGTCGGTAATGCCGGAATGGTCCGGCTGGTGCATCCGCATGATGCGCAGATCAGCGAATCGCTTGATTATATTCGGCTCGCGAGCCGCCGGGCGACCGAATTGACCCAGCAGATCCTCACCTACGCGGGTAAAGGACAGTTCGCCGCCGTACCTGTACAAATCAACCGGATCATCAACGAGATCGCGGTGCTCTGCCGCACAACGTTTATCGGCAACACGATGCTGGTGCTTGATCTGGCAGCCGGATTACCGGAGATCGCTGGTGATACTACGCAACTGCATCAAGTTGTGCTCAATCTGGTGCTCAATGCGAGCGACGCGTTGAGCGGGCGTCAGGGCACTATTCTGGTGATGACCGAATGCGCCACGGTGTACCACCACGCGACGTTGCGGCCCGGCGACTATGTGCGGATTATCGTACGCGATACCGGCTCGGGGATCGACACGCCGACGCAAATGCGCATGTTTGACCCATTTTTTACCACCAAATCGACTGGTCGTGGTCTGGGTCTGGCGACGGTTCAAGGTATCGTGCGCCAGCATCATGGCACAATCGAAGTGCAGAGTACGCCCGAGCACAGCGTTTACTATCTTGCTGCCGATCAGCGATACGGAAACTGCAATGCGTATGCCGAAAGAACTGGTTTTGTCCCCAGCGATCGGGGCAGTTGTGCAACGCACTGTAGCACCACTGTTGTTGGTGATCGATGACCACATTGAGGTACGGAAAACGCTGGTACGCATACTGGAGTGGCTGGGCTACCGCGTCATGGATGTCGGCGATGGCGAATCTGGCCTGACGGTCATTGCCGAGTATGCGGATTTACTGGCGGTTGTGATCGTCGATATCTCGTTGGGTCTTGTTAGTGGCGTCGATGTACAACAACACGTGCGGCAGATTTACCCATCGTTGCCGGTTATTCTGACCAGCGGCTATACCACGATCGACCTGACAGCGGTGCTCGCGCACGACCCGCTGACGCGCTTCTTGCCCAAGCCGTTTGCGCCCGAATTGCTGCACACTGTGATCGCCGAGTTAGTGGCAGTACCGGTAAGCGTCGGATGATGACACAACCGTTGCACCACACGCAACAGAAAACGGGTAGCGGTAGATATCACCGGCCTCTCACTGCGCGCAGTTGCTCCACCATGTTGGGCAGCAGCGCCAGCACCGCCGCGATATCCTGATCGGTCGTGGCCTGACCCACACTGAAGCGCAGGGCACCGATCGCCAATTCCTCGGGCAACCCCATCGCACGCAACACGTGCGAGGTCTCGATTGCGCCGCTGGTGCAGGCCGAGCCGCTCGATGCGGCGATGCCCGCCCGATCGAGCAACAACAGGATACTTTCCCCCTCGATACCAGCAAATGCAATATTGGCATTATTGGCAAGCCGGTGCTCGGGGTGGCCGTTGAGCACAGCATCCGGGATGCGCGCCAGAATACCTGCGACCAGCGCATCGCGTACGTGCGCACAGTGTGTGGTGTAGGCTGCACGGCACGCATCGGCGCGGCGCAACGCGGTGGCGAGGCCCACGATCCCGGCTACGTTTTCGGTGCCTGCGCGCCGCCGCCGCTCTTGTGCGCCGCCGTTCACCTGCGGGGTCAGTGGCACGCCACGCCGCGCGTACAATACGCCCACGCCCTGCGGCCCGTAAAACTTGTGTGCCGCGATCGTCAGCAGATCCACACCCAATTCGCGCACATCCAGCGGCAAGCTGCCGGGTGCCTGTACCGCATCGGTATGGAGCGGCACATCGCGAGCGCGGCAGATCGCACCAAGATCGGTCAATGGCTGGATCGTGCCGACTTCATTGTTGGCATACATGATCGAGACCAGCGCGGTATCGTCGCGAAGCGCAGCAGCCAGATCAGCCGGGCGCACCAGCCCGTGCCGATCAACGGGTAAGATCGTAAGCTCAAAGCCATCCACCGCCAGCGCCTCGGCGGCGTGCAAGACCGCATGATGCTCGATCGCGCTGATGATCAGATGTGTTTTACCCTGCGCGCGGCGCGCCTGCGCGACACCACGAATTGCGAGATTGTCCGATTCGCTGCCACCACCGGTAAAAATAATTTCGCGCGGTGTCACGCCCAGTATCGCCGCTACGGTATCGCGTGCGGTGTCGATCGCATCGAGCGCCCGGCGTCCAGCACGGTGGATGCTCGATGCATTGCTGGCAGGGCCGGTCAGATATGGTATCATCGCGTCCAGCACTGCGGGATCGAGCGGTGTGCTGGCGGCGTGGTCGAGATAGATCAAGCGGTCGGTCATACGTGTCTCCTCTCGGCGGCGCGGGCATTGTAG
>JAYUYF010000829.1:0-6196 GCA_043752605.1 Roseiflexaceae bacterium | reverse complement strand
AGCTTGTCCCCTCGCAGATCGTCGCGTTGCTCGAACACCCCGAATTTGCTGCCGAGCACCTGCCCGATTTGCAGATGATTGGCAGCGTGGGTGCGCCGCTGATGCTGGAGCACAAACAGGCGCTCGAACGGCGGCTGCCCGGGCGGCTCTACGAATTGTACGGTCTTACCGAGGGGTTCATGACGATCCTCGAGCCGCGCGATCTGGCGAGTAAGCTCAGCTCGGTGGGTGCGCCACCGCCGTTTCAGCAGATCCGGATCGTCGATGAGCAGCGCGAGCTGGTGCCGCCCGGTACGGTGGGTGAGATCATCGGCCGTTCGCCGCTGCTGATGGAGGGATATTACGGCCGCCCCGATCTCACGGCGGCGGCGGTCATCGATGGCTGGATGTACAGCGGTGATCTGGGATATCTCGATGATGATGGCTTTCTGTACCTGGTCGATCGCAAAAAAGACCTGATCATTTCGGGCGGTATCAACATCTACCCGCGTGATATCGAAGAGATCCTGGTACAACATCCGGCGGTGCGCGAGGCTGCGGTGTTTGGCGTGCCCGACGCGAAATGGGGTGAGACACCCACTGCGGCGGTGGTGCTCCACCCGTACGCCAGCATCAGCGCCGAGGATCTGCGCAGCTGGATCAACGCGCGCGTCGCGGCGGGCTTCCAGAAGCTCAGCATGCTCCACCTGCTCGATGACCTGCCGCGCAATGCGGCGGGCAAGACCCTCAAGCGCGAGTTACGCGAGCGCTTTGGCGGCAGGTAGGGCGGGGCGGATCTTGTGGAGAGACACAACACGTTGCGTCTCTCCATAAGCTCCGCCCTACATGTGCGCTGCCAACCCGTCATCCACCGTGCCAAACGCCGCCGTGTAGCGCGCCAGGAACGCATCGCGGGTGAAGCTGTGCTCCTGGCAGCCGCGCTGCTCGATGCAATACGCCGCCGAGAGCGCCGCCACGCGGCCCGCCACGGCGAGATCGAGCCCGCGCGCGAGCCCGAAGACCAGCCCGCCGAGGTAGGCATCGCCCGCGCCAGTGGGATCGAGTACCTGCGCCACCGGCGCGACCGGCATCCGGATCGGTATCGCCGTCACCCCGCCGCTGGTGCGGTACAGCTCCGAGCCTGCTTCGCCGCGCGTGATCACGGTGATCGGCGTGGTGGCGATCAGCTGTGATTCGCTGAGCCCGGTCTTCTGCGCCATCATGGCAAATTCATAGGCATTGCTCACCAGGACAGCCGCGCTGTCGAGCCCGCCAAGGATCTGCTCGCCGCTCAGGCGCGGTGTCTGCTTGCCCGGATCAAACAGAAACGGGATACCGTGCGCGCGGCACTCGGCGGTATGATGCAACATCGATTCGGGGTCGGTCGGCGAGATGATTACGAGATCGCCCGTACCAAGCCCGAGTCTGGCCAGCGCGATCTCGTGCGAGCGTACCGCCGCGCCGGGATAGAACGCGACAAGCTGACTGTTGTGGCTATCGGTGTTGATAAAACACGAGGCGGTAAAATCGTTCTGGTCGAGCAGTAGCGCGCTGGTGTCGATCCCGTGCTGCCGCATCCAGACGGCATATTCGCCAAAATCCTGCCCGGCAGCGGCGGCGACGGTCGGCTGCTCGCCGAGCAGGGCGATCGCATAGGCGATGTTGCCCGCCACGCCGCCACGCATACGGCGCATCGTGTCGACAAGAAAGCTGACGGAGAAATTTGCCAGCTGGTCGGGCAGCAGATATTCGCCAAAGCGGCCAGGGAAGGTCATCAGATAATCATAGGCGAGCGAACCGGTGACGACAATACGCACGTGTGAGTCTCCTTCAGCGTTGGTTATGTATTGTTAAACAATATCTGTGGGGAAGAGGTGTGCCTGCGCGTGGCGCGAGACCTGCGCGAGCGTATCAAGGAGCCCATCCGCCCCCGCGACACTCAGCGCGCCCGCATCGCCGCTGCTGGTGATCCAGATTTGTGCTGCTACCTGCACGCCAGTCATTCCGGCACTGCCGAGCGTATCGGCCACACGAACAAGCCGCGCGGTCACCGCGTGCAGATTGCTGGTGTCTGCTGCGTTTTCGCTGGCGGCTACGAGCCCCAGCGCGAGCCTGCCGCCGCGTGCGAGGAACGCCGCCAGCGCGGTGGCGTGGTCGCCCATCCAGTCATCGTCGAGCGCATCGACGATCAGCACATGGACGGGCAGCGCCAGATACTCGGCTTCGAGGCGCGTGCCGCGCAAATCGAGCGCACACGCACCGCGCAACCCGTGGCACAGATCGGCGATCACGCTCAGCGCCCAGCCGATATCGACGGGTGAAAACGGGTTGGCCGCACTCGCCAGAAATGGTTCCTCAACACAGATCAGCGTCGGTGAGCCGAGCGTGCGCAAACGTTGCTCCTGCCAGACCGCGCGTAGTTGCAGATGCTGGAGCAACGATTCGCACAGCACCGCGTCGGCCGCCAGCGGGATTCCATGCTCATCGCACAGCAGTGCCGCGCAGCTCAGCGGCCCAAGGATGTGGCCGACAATCAGCGCCGCAGGCTCTGTGGTGCGCTGGATTTCATCAAAGCATACTGCAGCGCCCGCCGCAAGCGCGGTGCTGGCCGCCTCGCCGCGCAGATACGCCAGCGCCAGCTGGTCTGCGCTGCGGAGCACGATCTCGCGCTGTACAAAGGGCCGTCCGCGCCGGAGATCTTCGGTGAGACCGACAAGCCCGCCGACTGCGAGCATCAAGGCCTCCTCGCTGCGCGCCCGCTGCGGCAGGCGCGGCCAGAGCAACAGATCTGCACTGGCGCGCCGGACAGCGGCGAGCGCTGGGCGTGCGGTGACGTAGGGTAGTGCTGGCGGTGTGAGTACACTACAGCGTGGCGAATTGACCGTCGACATCGTGCTAACGAACAGCAGCGCGCAGCCCGGCGGCGTATGGCGCGCGCACGATACCGTGCTCGGTGATAATCGCGGTGATCAGATCGTGTGGCGTGATATCAAACGCAGGGTTGGCTACGTGTACACCGATGGGTGCCGTACGTACGCCCGCGAGCATCGTCAGCTCGTCGGCATCGCGCAGCTCGATCGGGATTGCATCGCCGTCGGCAATATGCAGATCGATTGTCGATGACGGGATCGCTACATAGAACGGAATGTTGTGCGCGCGCGCCAGCAGCGCAACGCCATACGTGCCAATTTTGTTGGCGACATCACCATTTGCGGCGACGCGATCTGCACCGACGATTACACAATCGACACGACCGGCGCGCATCATCGATGCCGCCATGTTATCCGCGATCAGCGTGCAATCGATGCCGACGCGCTGCAACTCCCACGCCGTCAGGCGTGCCCCCTGGAGCAATGGCCGTGTCTCGTCTACCAGCACGTGGATGGCGCGGCCACGTTCGTGGGCGGTGCGGATCGGCGCGAGCGCGGTGCCGTAGCCCGATGTCGCCAACCCACCCGCGTTGCAGTGCGTCAGCACCTGGCCGCTGGCTGGGATCAGTGCGGCACCGTGCGCGCCGATCGCACGGCACATCGCCTGATCCTCGCGGAGGATCGCGTGCGCCTCTGCGAGTGCCGCAGCGCGCAGATCGGCAGTAGCGGGGAGCGTAGTGAGGTGTGCCAGCACACGTGCTGTGGCCCACGAGAGGTTGATCGCCGTCGGCCGCGCGTCATCGAGCATTTGCTTTGCCGCCGCAAGATCGGCCAGCAAATCGGTGCGCGCCGGGCTGGTGCTCGCGGCGGCGGCGAGCGCCATAGCATAAGCTGCGGCACAGCCGATCGCGGGCGCGCCGCGCACCTGCATTGTACGAATCGCGACGACCGTCTCGGCCACACTCGTATACGTGACCGTACGCAGCTCGCCCGGCAGCTTGCGCTGATCGATCAGCGCGAGCGCACCGGTAGATGCATCCCACCAGACTGGTTGAAACAGCTCATTCACCACACTATTATAGCATCGTTAACTGGCTGCACCGCGCAGATCATCTACAGCACACCGATCGTGCAATGATCACCCACTACCAGCCGATATGCGCGTGGCTTAAGCGTCGAACGGCTTATTTCAACGTTGCGGCCGATCAGGCTTTCTTCGAGCCGATGCGGCAGATCGCGGATCGTGCAATGATCGAGCACGATCGAATGCTCGATTTCAGCGCTCTCGATTGTGCAGTGATGCGAGATCGCGGTGAACGGGCCGACATACGCATTGATGATCCGTGTGTGCTCGCCAATGATCGCCGGGCCCCGAATCGTACTGTTGATCACCTCAGCACCGTGCTCGATGATGACCTTGCCGATCAACCGCGACTCGGCGTCCACAGTACCAGCATTGCTGGCTGCCAACTCCTCAAGAATGAGCCGATTGGCTTCGAGCATATCATCTTTTTTACCCGTATCGATCCACCAGCCCTCGTGTACATACGGGAAGACACGCCGCCCGTGCTCCACCAGCCACTGGATCGCATCTGTAATCTCGAGTTCACCGCGTGGCGAAGGCCTGATCGCCGCCACCGCATCCCAGATAGCCGCATCAAACATATAAATACCGACCAGTGCCAGATCCGATTTTGGCTCACGCGGCTTCTCGACGAGGCTGATAATCTGGCCGTCTGCATCGATCTCGGCCACACCAAATTGCCGTGGGTCGGGCACCTGTTTGAGCACGATCTGCGCATTGTAATCGCTTGCGCCAAACTGCGCGATCAGTGGTGCGATCCCACCCTGGATGCAATTGTCACCAAGAAACATCACAAAACGGTCATCGCCAAGGAACTCGCGCGAGATCTTGACACAGTGTGCGAGCCCGAGCGGCGCATCTTGCTGAATATAGGTGATCTGTACGCCAAAACGGCTACCATCGCCGAGCGCCGCACGCACGTCTGCCCCGGTATCACCCACCACCACACCGATCTCGTCGATCCCAGCGTCGCGGATCGTCTCGATGACACGGAACAACACTGGCTTGTTGGCCACCGGTACCAGCTGTTTGGCGCTGGTGAATGTGATCGGGCGCAACCGTGTGCCCTTGCCACCGCTCAGCACAAGACCCTTCATCAAGAACTCCTCTATCATTCAGTGCATCAATATGGGAGAACGGCGCGATACATCGTGCCGCCGCACTGGGCTGCTCACACAACAAACGGCACGAGGAGCATTGCCCCCGTGCCGTCAGTGTAGCAGACTCAACCAGTGTGCGAAATGACAACGGCCTCACGACCGCGTGATCTGCTAGCGGTATGGCCGAATACCACCGTAATAGTGCGAAACCCAGTAGCGCTCGTAGATCCCCGAGATCTGCACACCGTAGCGTGGCGTCATCGCGTGAACCATACGCCCGCCGCCGATGTACATCGCCACGTGACTGATCCCGCGCCGCCCGCCAGTATTGACGAAGAACATCAGGTCACCCGGCTTGAGATTGTCCATCGCGCCAACTGATGCACCCACGCGTGTGCTGAACTGCGAGGCCGCAGTGCGCGGCAGACTGACGCCAAACTGCCGGTAGGTATACACCATCAGCCCCGAGCAATCGAAGCCAACGCGCGGGCTTGATGCCCCCCAGACATACCGGTAGCCCACGTATTGCGTCGCCAGACCAGCGACATCACCGCTCGCGACGACACCCGCCAGATTGACGCTCGATCCTGGCCGCGCGGCCGCACCACCACCACCACGACGCGCCACGACAGGCAACGCCGGGTAGTTCTTGCTCGTCGGCACACGACGCATGACGTATGATGAGGCGCGGACAAAATCGCCAAACACCCAGGCCTTTTTGCCGCTCTCGGTGCGTACCTGCACCCAGTCGCCATTCTTGCCGATCAGATCGAGCGTGACACCCGCTGCAAACGTGCCAAGTCTGGGATAGCGTGAATCTGGCCCGGTGCGGAAACTGACTTTGTTCTCGATGATTGTACCGACCAGCGTGGGATTGACATCGGGAATGGTCTCGGCGATCGTGATCCGCTCGACGACACCCGGCTGAATGGTGAGGAAATCAGCTTTCACCCAGCCCTCAGCACCACCCGGCACACCAACGTGATACCAGCCCTGGTAGTTTTCGATCAGATCGAGTTGCACACTCGCGTCGAGCTTTGTGAGCCCGACATAATTGGTGCCCGGACCATCGCGTAGCGTCAGGCCGGTTTCGCTCACCATCGCCACCTTGGGCGGCGGTGGCGCAGGGATGGCGCTCGCGGGTACCTCGAACAACGTGTAGA
>JAYUYF010000828.1:0-2437 GCA_043752605.1 Roseiflexaceae bacterium | reverse complement strand
GAATTCGGCGGCGGGTGTGTTGTTCGACGAAAAAAAGACCCGCTCGCCCGCCAGCCCGAGCCGTTGCGTCAGCACCAGTTCGGCGAGCGACGAGCAATCCATGCCGCAACCCGCATCCGCCAGCAGCCGCAGAATTTGCGGCGTGGGTGTGGCTTTCACCGCAAAGTAATTGACAAAACCCGTTGCCCAGCCGAATGCATCGTGCAACTGGCGCGCGGCCGCCCGGATCGCGGCCGCATCGTACAGATAGAACGGCGTCTGGTAGCTGGCGCACGCGCGCTCCAGCAGCGCAGCATCGGGCGCAAATCGCGTACTCACGCCGCACCATCGGGCGTTGCGCCCACCTCAAAGCCCGCCAGTTGTTCGAGCGCCTTGATCAGCGCGTGGTTGCCTTCGGCACCCAGCCCGCGCGCCTGCAGGGTGCGGTAAAGCTGCTGAATGAGCGCGGTACCGGGCAGCGGCACGCCCAGTTCATCCGCCGCGCGCAACACCAGCCGCACGTCCTTCTGCTGCAGATCGATCGTAAAACCGGGCCGCCAGTCGCGCACGATCGCCTGCGGGCCGCGGTTGCTCAGCATCCAGCTGCCCGCCGCACCCCCCGTGACGGCCGCCAGCGTCTTGGCGAGATCGACACCACCCGCCTGGGCAAACAGCAGCGCCTCGCTGACCGCCAGCATATTGCCAACCACCAGGATCTGATTGACAAGCTTGACCGTCTGCCCGGCACCGCTCGCACCCACGTGTGTGATCGTCTTGCCCATCGCCTGCAGCGCGGGCATTGCGCGTGCGAGATCGGCCGCATCGCCACCAACCATGATGCTGAGCGTGCCCTTGGCTGCGCCCTCGCTGCCACCGCTGACGGGCGCATCGAGCATCGCGATGCCCTGCGCGGCGAGTTGCGCGGCGAAGCGCACGGTCTCCTGCGGGCTGATTGTACTCATGTCGACCACCAGTGCCCCCGCTGCTGCGCCGTGAATCACGCCGCGCTCGCCAAACAGTACCGCCGCGACATCAGGTGTATCCGAGACACAGATGAAAATAATATCGCTCTGCGCCGCCAGATCGGCCGGGTCGCTGGCGCGCGTGGCACCTTCGGCCACCAACTCGTCGGCGCGGGCGGCGGTGCGGTTCCAGACCGTCAGCGCGAAGCCAGCGCGCAGCAGGTTGCGCGTCATCCCGCGACCCATGATCCCCAGGCCGATAAAGCCGATGCGTTCGCTCATGGTGCCCCCTTCGAGGAATTGAGAATGGAGAATTGAGAATGGCAAATTGAGAATGGAACCGCTGTCTACCGGCATTTTCCATTATTCATTTTCAATCTTCAACTGGTGCAAAGCGTACAACCGTGGCTGGTGGGTGTCAAGTGTGGCTGTGCGCGCATGCCCGGTTGCAGCGACGATCAGTGATCCAACCCTTTGGGTCTGTCGTGCGTACCCATCGCTTGCCTGACTGATCGCGACCCGAAGGGTTTCTGCACCGCTCGTGCAGCGGACGCTTCGGCCTGCGAGCCTCAGCGTGACAACGGCTCACCGAATACATTGTCATGCCGAGTGGAGCGAGGCAATTGTCGCTGCTACGCAAATTGCTTGCACTTCAGCGAGCCGCCTGACCGAGTGCGTCTCAGCAGACGGCGGCTTCTCACGCGGCCCACGCTTGCGCGGCGATGTCGTGCGCCTCGCCCCAGTCGATCAGGGCAACCGGTGATGCGGATGGTGCGTGGATTTGGGGTCGCTGTGGACGACGCAGGTCTGACGCCCGATGAGTCGCGCCCATGCGGCTCGGCAGCGCGCAACGCCCGCTGGCAGCATCGCAGGTTCGAAAGCCTAGAGCAAATCCCCGATTGGTTGCGCCCGGCTGACCTCACCCCCCGGCCCCCTCTCCCATCTGGAGAGGGGAGCGCAATTGTCGACGGGTTCAACCGTTCTGAGATTCGCTGTAATGCTCTTGGATTAACTATTCATGCTTCCAGGCGTTGTTGCTTGATGCAGTGCCTGCCAGCGTTGGCAGAGGTCATATGCTGCTGCCTGCCAGCTAGGGAATTGAAAGTAGAACCCACTTTCCAGCAATCGGCCAGGTGTGACACGTCGGCTCTTCAGAATTAATTCTGTTTCTGTTCCTAACATGAGAGCGCCAATTTCTGCCATCCATTTGGTGGCTGGAAATCCGAACGGTATACCGCCTGTGGCGCGCAAGATGTGCATGAATTCAGCTTGTGGTAATGGAATAGGAGCAGCAATATTAATCGCTCCTTCAAGCTCATCATGTTCTATCAACCACGTAATCGCACGAATGAAATCGTAGTCGTGAATCCAAGACACATACTGTTGACCTCCTGCGATTGGCCCGCCCAGACCAATACGTGCCAAATTGCGAAGTACATCAAAAATCCCTCCACGATCTGGACTCATAGTCATAGCGGAGCGGAGGAGGACAATTC
>JAYUYF010000827.1:0-6204 GCA_043752605.1 Roseiflexaceae bacterium | reverse complement strand
GCTCGACAATCTGGTTCCAACAAGGAGATCTGGGCATGTGGCTGATCGTCGGTCTTGGCAATCCGGGTGAGCAGTACGATCAGACGCGCCACAATATTGGCTTTCGCTGCGTGCAGACGATCGGCCAGCGTCACGGGCTCAAGTTTGATAGCAAACGCAACGATGCGCGGATCGCCGAGGGCAGTATCGACGGTCAGCGCGTTGTGCTTGCACGTCCGCAGACGTTTATGAACCTGAGTGGGCACGCCGTAAGCGGGCTCGTGCGTTGGTACAAAATCGACCCGGCGCGCGCGGTGTTGATTATCTTCGACGAGCTGGATTTACCCTTCGCCACGCTGCGGCTACGCGAAAAGGGCAGCGCGGGCACGCACAACGGCATGAAATCGGTCGTCGCGCAGCTTGGCAGCCAGGAAGTGCCACGGTTACGCGTCGGCGTCGGGCCGACACCACCGGGGTGGGATACCTCGGCGTATGTACTGGGCCGCTTCAACCGCGAGGAGGCCGCTGCTATCCCGGCGCTGTGCGACCGGGTGGCCGATACCGTCGACACGATTGTGCGCGATGGGATCACGCTGGCGATGAGTCGAATGGGAACGCCGTAGCGACGCACAATTGTGCGTCGCTACGGCATGTTGCGCTGCTCCAGCGTCGTCGTCGTCACCCATGCACCTGTTCCTCGGCCACATCCACGCCCCAGCTGTGTACACCATGCGTGGTAAATGAAAACGGCCGAACCTTCACGCCCAGGTCAGTCAGCAATCGCTCGATCTCGAGCCGCCGGTCAAACGGGCATGCAAACACCATGAATCCGCCACCGCCTGCACCTGTGATTTTGCCACCCCAGGCACCTGCCTGACGCACGCGATTGTAGATTTCTTCGACCTCGGGGGGCGCGATAAATGGTGAGAATGACTTTTTGACCTCCCATGCCTCGTGCAGCAGGCGGCCAAAATCGGCGATCCGCATACTGCGTAGCAGCTTGACCGATTCATCGACAAACGCTTTGGTCTCATCGTGCAACCGCAGCGTGTTGCCTTCTTTCAAGCGGCGCACCTGGTCTTCCATCAGATGGCCAGTCAGCATCTTGCGGCTGCCGATATAGCCCAGCAGCAGGCAACTTTCGAGTTCGAGCAGCGCGGCCGGATCGCTGAGTATCGGCTCGACAATTACGCGCTCGCGGCCAAAGTGATAGACGCACATTCCACCAAACGCGGCGGCATACTGATCCTGCCGCCCGCCGGGAATGCCCATATCGACGCGCTCGATACGGTATGCGGTCTCTGCCAGCGTATGTGGATCCATCGGAATATTGTAGGCCGTGCCGAGCAACTTGAGCATGCTGACTACCAGCGCGGACGAACTGCCCAGTCCGCTGCCGGGCGGTACGTCTGAGAACATCGTGACCGTCACACCCTGCGCCTCGGGTACGGCATCGAAGACCGCCTGCGGCAATGCCAGCCGCCCATCCCAGCGACCGGTCAAATTACGGCTGACCTCCTCGAGATCGAGCGACCGCACCACGATCCCGGGTTCATTGTTGCGGTGCATCATGCAGCGCACATACAGGTCGACGGTGCAGTTGAGCACTTTGCCGCCGTGCTCCTCAGCATACGGGCTGACGTCCGTACCACCGCCAAAAAAACCGATCCGCATCGGGGCTTTTGATTTGTATATCCGCACGCCGCGCTCCTAAAACCGTTCGTCTCACCCTTGCGCCCGTGGCGCGTACGGGCTATTATACCGCAGACAGATGTTCGTTTTTCGGTCTGAGGCGTGCATGGCGTATCTGGCGTTTGGGCAACGGTTGCTGGTGGTGGGTGTGCGCCTGCTGCTCGCGGCGACGCATATCGTATTGCTGGTTGTGCTGCTCGGCGGCGCTGGTCTGGTTGCAGCCTACCGCCATTACGGGCGCGATCTGCCCGATACCGCGCTGCTCGGCATCCGACGCCCGGCCGAAAGCACGTTGATCTACGCGCGTGATGGTGTGACGCAGCTGATCGAACTCGATAATCCAAACGGTGGCAAGCGGACGGTCATCCCGTTCGACCGCATCCCGCAGATCGTCAAAGATGCCACGATCGCGGTCGAAGATGCCAGTTTCTACAGCCATCCGGGTGTCGATTTGCGCGCGATCGCGCGTGCGCTGGTGCAAAATGCTGACGCTGGTGAGGTGGTGAGCGGTGGCTCGACGATCACACAGCAACTTGTGCGTGGCGTCCTCATGCCGCCCGAAGAGCGCACGCGCCTGACGCTCGATCGCAAGGCGCGCGAGGCTATTCTGGCCTTCAAGCTGACGCGCGAATACGACCGCGACCAGATCCTTGGCATGTATCTCAACGAAGTGTTTTATGGCAACCGCGCCTACGGGATCGAGGCTGCCGCCCAGAGCTACTTTGGGCGGCATGTGTGGGAGCTGAACAATGGCGAGGCGACATTGCTCGCCGGGCTGCCGCAATCCCCGACGCGCTACAATCCGCGTGTGGCGCTCGACGCCGCGCTCGCCCGCCGTGCCATCACGCTGGCGCAGATGGTGCGCCACGGCTACCTGACGCCCGCGCGCGCTCAGGTGATCGCGGGCGAACCGCTGCGATTTGCCGAAGAGACCGCACCACGCATCGCGCCCCATTTTGTCGAGTATGTGCGCGAACAGATCGCGGCGCGCTACGGTGCCGAACGCGTGGCGACCGGCGGTTTGCGGGTGATCACGACGCTCGACCCGTACTGGCAGGCGCAGGCCGAACGCATCGCATACGATACGATTCGTGGTGGGCCAGCAAACCCCGATCCGCTCGCGGCGCGTGGTGCGACCAATGCCGGGGTGATCATGCTCTCGGCGCAATCGCAAATACTTGCGATGGTGGGGAGCGTCGATTTTGCCGATCCGGCGATCGACGGCCAGGTAAATGTGACGCGCGCCCGCCGCCAGCCCGGCTCGGCGCTCAAACCAATCGTCTACGCCGCTGCGCTACAACGCGGCTGGACACCGGCGACGGTAGTGTGGGACGAGCCGGTGTCGTATCCGGCTGGTGATGGCGTGTACACACCGCAAAACTACGATAATCAGTTTCATGGGCCGCAACGAATCCGGATGGCGCTCGCCAATTCGCTCAACATTCCGGCGATCCGCACGCTCGAATTTGTCGGCATCCCGGCATTTGTCGATCTCGCGCGCCAACTGGGGATCAGTACCTTTGATGACCCTGCGCGCTTTGGCCTGCCGCTCGCACTTGGCGCGAACGAAGTGCAGTTGCTGGAGCTGACATCGGTGTACGACACCTTTCGCAACGCCGGGCGTCACCGCGCGCCCGCCGTGATCCTGCGCGTGACGGACGCGGCTGGCCAGGTGCTGGAGCGATTTGCGGATCAGCCCGGGCGTCAGGCGCTCGGGTCACAGGGTGAGGCGCTGGCATATCTGCTGACCGATATACTGAGCGATAACGCGGCCCGGCGCATGATGTTTGGCGCGGGCAATACACTCGAATTGCCCGACGGGATCGTGGCGGCGGTCAAGACGGGCACCAGCAACGAGTGGCGCGATTCGTGGGCGGTCGGCTACACGCCCGATGTTACTGTCGGCGTCTGGGTCGGCAATAGTGATAATGCCCCCATGCAAGAGATCGCGGGATCGAATGGTGCGGGTATGATCTGGCGCGCGCTGACGCTGGCATATCTCGAGGGGCGCCCGCCGCGTACATTTGTGGCACCGGCGGGGATCGAGGAGGTGCAGATCTGCGCCGACACCGGCGGCCTGGCAAGCGCAGAGTGCCCACGCGTGATGACCGAACGTTTCCTGGCAGGTACGGCCCCGCAGAAGCCCGATATCAGTGTGGTGACGCGGCGTGTGGCCGGCGATGGTAGTTGTCTGGCATCGATTTATTCGCCCGCCGCCGAAGTGCGCGATGCGCGCTTCCTGGTGTACCCCGAGCGGTTTCAGGCCTGGGCACAGGCGCAGGGCAACCCGCCGCCGCCTACCAGCGTCTGCGCCGCGCCGCCGCCTACAGTAGCGGCGCGCAGCACGACGATCAGCGCACCGCCGCCCAACGCGCGCGTTGCAGCAGCTACAACGCTACTGGTGCGTGGTGCGGCCGCCGGTCCATATACGCTCGAGATTGGGGTCGGCAACGCGCCGCCAACGTGGCAGCCATTGGCGAGCGGCGCGGCGGTGCAAGATGGCTTGCTTGGCGTGATGAGCGCCAGCACGCTGGCCCCGGGTGAGTACACATTGCGCCTGCGCGCCGAGCTTGCGGGTGGATCGGTTGCCGAATCGCGCATCCAGATTACGATTGTCGCGCAGTGAGCGCTTGACAAATTGCCGCGCTCCCGCTATTATGGTAAATGGTCGACGGGGCGTAGCGCAGCCTGGTAGCGCACAGCGTTTGGGACGCTGGGGTCGTGGGTTCGAATCCCTCCGCCCCGACCATTTCCCCCCCAGTGCAACATTTATCACTCCCCACACGTCTAGCACATGTATGCAGTTGCAGGTAGCCAATCACGACCTACGATAAGATGAGTATGATGTGCTCATTGAGTCTTAATGCGCCAGTGATTGACATCGTGATATTCGGAACATATACTCGACAGCACAGGCACACTTTGTGCATACATGTCCCAGACACATCGTCTGCGGCGACGCAGCGTATCGGATGACCCGATCCCGGCGCGGCTCTCTTCACAGGAGAGTCGCGCCACGTAATCTCAGGGAGGTGTGCTATGGAGCGCACAGCAGATATCGAGTTTGAGTGGGCAGGATTTAGTGGCCAGGTTAACATCGACGGGCGCGAGCTAGCGAAGTTGATCGCACCCGATGGTGCCGATATGGAGAAATCACAGCCCGGCGGATATGAAGAGCCGGCCAGTCCGCATGAGACTGCGCTGGACTCTATTCAGAACTACTTGACCGAGATCGGCCGGGTCAAGCTGTTGACTGCCATCGAAGAGGTTCAGCTCGCCGAGCGTATGGAGCGTGGTGATGCTGCGCGTCAGCGATTGCGCAGTGGCGAAGTCGTGCCGCCGCGTGAGGCATTACAGCTTCACCGGCAAATCGAAGATAGTGATGATGCACGCCGCCACCTGATCCAGGCCAACTTGCGTTTGGTGGTAAGCATTGCCAAAAAATATGTTGGCCGTGGTCTTTCACTGCTTGACCTGATCCAGGAGGGCAACATCGGGCTGATGCGCGCAGTTGAGAAGTTTGATTACCACAAGGGTAACCGTTTCTCGACGTATGCGACGTGGTGGATCCGGCAGGCGGTGACGCGCTCAATCGCCGAGCAGGGTCGTACCATTCGCTTGCCAGTGCATATGAGCGAGTCGGTCGGTCAGGTGCGGCGTACCGCAGAACGGCTGGCGCAGGCACTCGAGCGTCAGCCGACGCCTGAAGAGATCGCGCAGGCACTCGGGCAGCCACTGGAACGTATCGAACGTGTACTGGATGCCTCGCGGCGACCGGTCTCGCTTGAGACGCCAGTAGGCGAAGATGGTGAGCATACGCTCGGTGACTTCTTGCCCGATGAAGAGCTGCCGACGCCGGCTGATTTTGCCTCGCGGCAGTTGCTGCGTGAGGATCTGGCCCAAGCGCTGGGGCATCTCAGTGATCGCGAGCGTCGGATCATCGACTTGCGCTACGGCCTCGCCGATGGTCAGCGCCGTACGCTTGAAGAGGTCGGCCGTGTACTTGGCATGACGCGCGAGCGTGCGCGCCAGATCGAGTCGGAGGCACTCCGTCGCTTGCGCGCGCCGGACGTCGGGCAGCACCTGCGCGACTATCTCGAGTAGATGTAGCCACAAGCAGCACAACGCCCGGTGGGATCCTCCCGCCGGGCGTTGTGTTTGTCGGTGTCAGTGCAGCGTAACGGCGATCGGCTCGGCGAATGGCAATGGTCGCTGATCGCCTTCGCGGTAGGTTGCCGCCGCCGCCGCGACGAACCCGCTGAAGAGCGGATGTGGCCGGTTTGGGCGCGAAATCAATTCGGGGTGAAACTGGGTACCGATAAACCAGGGATGGTCACGCAATTCGATAATCTCGACCAGCCGCTGATCGGGTGAGTGCCCGCTCACCAGCAACCCGGCTGCCTCGAGTTGCTCACGGTAATCGTTGTTGAATTCGAACCGATGCCGATGGCGTTCGGAGATCGTCGTCGTGCCATAGGCAGCTGCGGTGCGCGTGCCGGGTACGAGCACGCACGGGTACGCACCAAGCCGCAT
>JAYUYF010000826.1:0-2443 GCA_043752605.1 Roseiflexaceae bacterium | reverse complement strand
CGGCGGGCACCGTGCTGGTACCGCTGGTGCGCGGCGCGGCGCTGGCGGCGCTGGCGGGTGGTGCAACAACGCCCGTGACGGTGGTGAAGCAAGAGGTGAACGCATGACCTGGCTTGAAATTCTCGTGCTGGCGATCAAGTGTATCGTGCTGGCGCTGGCATCGACATCGCTGTTCGCCTACTTTACGCTGTTCGAACGGCGGCTACTGGCACGCTTCCAGCACCGCGTCGGGCCAAATCGCGCGGGTGCCATCCCGATCGGTGGTGGGCGCACGGTGCTTGGCGGCTGGTTGCAGCCCGCCGCCGATGCGATCAAACTCTTCTTCAAAGAAGACATCGTGCCGGTGATGGCCGACAAATGGGTGTACATTATCTCGCCCGGCTTTGCGCTCATCCCGGCGCTGATCATCTGGGTCGCCCTGCCGCTTGGCTACTGGCCGGACGGCAATGGCGGCAACCTGCTGCAACTCGCCGAGATCGAGGTCGCGGTGTTGTATTTGCTGGCGGTCACCGGCCTCGGCGTCTACGGGATCGCGATCGCGGGCTGGGCCAGCAACAACAAATATTCGATGCTCGGCGGCGTGCGCGCCTCGGCGCAGGTGATCTCGTACGAACTGGCGCTCAGCCTCGCCGTGCTGGGGGTGGTGATGCAGGCGCAGACCTTCCGCACCGACACGATTGTGGCCGAGCAGGCGATCGGGATCTGGAACATCATCCCACAGCTGCTGGCGTTTGCGATCTTTATGGTCGCGTCGACGGCCGAAGTCGTGCGCGCGCCGTTTGACCTGGTCGAGGCCGAGCAGGAACTGGTGGGCGGCTACAACACCGAGTACGGCAGCATGAAGTTTGCGCTGTTTTTTATGTCGGAATATGTCAAGTTGATCGCGATGAACGCGATCGCCGTCACCCTGTTCCTTGGCGGCTGGCATTTGCCCGGTATGGAGGCGCTGAACGTCTGGGCGGTGGCACAGTTTGGCGCACCGATCGGCAACGCGGTGCTCGGCTTTGTGTCGCTCGGCGCGTTCTTGATGAAAGTGACGATCCTGTCGTTTGTCTCGGTCTGGTTGCGCGCGACATTGCCGCGCGTGCGCTATGACCAGCTGATGGATCTGGGCTGGAAGGTGCTCTTGCCGCTGGCGCTGGTCAATGTGGCGGCCACAGCGGTGATCGGCGTGCTGGTGCCAGATAACGTCTGGCTGAGCGGTGCGCTCGGCTTTGCGGTGGGCGTGATCGCGCTCGCGGTGCTCGGCTTCCGCAACCGTGATCGATCGACGCGATCGGGTGTTACGCTCGTCAAAAAGCAGGCGTAGGAGAGAAGCAATGTTCGGACAGATGATCAAGGGCTTGCGGACAACGCTCAAGTATATGTTTCGTAAGCCGGTGACGATTGAGTACCCTGAGGTCAAGCGCCCGGTACGCGAGCGGTTTCGCGGTCGCCATGTGCTCACCCGCTTTGAAAACGGGCTCGAGCGCTGCATCGGCTGCTCGCTGTGCGCTGCCGCCTGCCCGGCCGATGCGATCCTGGTCGTGGCAGCCGAGAACGACCCGCTGAAGCCCAATTCGCCCGGCGAGCGCTATGCGGCAACCTACGAGATTAATATGTTACGGTGTATCTTCTGCGGCTACTGCGAAGATGCCTGCCCAACAAATGCGATCGTGCTCGAACACCAGTATGAGCTGTCGTTCTACGACCGCAAAAGCTCGATTTTCACCAAGGATATGCTGATCGTGCCGCTCGAACAGGGCCACGGCGAGATCCCGCCGGTACTTGCGCAACTGGACCGCCGCCCGAGCCCGCCCGCCCAGATCGATCTGTAGCGACGCAAGATTTTGCGTCTCTACCAATTTCAACCCGCAATTGGACGACGGTGGTAATCGGAGATAGTACATGGAAATCGTGATTTTTTCGATCACGGCGCTGCTGGCGATTACAGGCGCGGTGGCGATGGTAGTGAGCAAGAATGCGGTGCATAGCGCGCTGTTTCTATTGCTCAACTTTGGCGCGATCGCGGTGTTGTACCTGATGTTGTACTCACCATTTCTGTTTGTCATCCAGTTGATCGTCTACGCCGGCGCAATCCTGGTGCTGTTTCTATTTGTGGTAATGTTGCTCGGTGCTGAAAATGATGAGACGCAGGGCGATGCGTTGCGCCGGACGACGCCAGTCGCGGTCGGCTTTGGTATCGTGCTAATCGGGCTGATGGTCGCGGTGGCGCTGCGCGGTGCGGCCACACCGGTAGTGACCACCGCACCCGATTTTGGCAACAGCTTTGCGATCGCGCAGGCACTGTTTACCACCTATCTGCTGCCATTTGAGATTACGGCGATGGTCATCCTCGCGGCGCTTATCGGCGTCGTCGTGTTGCACATCCAGGAGAAACGCAGCGCATGATACCGACGAGTTATTATGTCGCGCTAAGCGCGGTGTTGTTTGGCATCGGGGT
>JAYUYF010000825.1:0-6224 GCA_043752605.1 Roseiflexaceae bacterium | reverse complement strand
CCCGCAATGGGGTGCACGCCACACTATCCCGCTGTCGAGGTGTTGCGACGACTGCCGATGAATAACATCCACTTCAACCTGGCGCTCGATCTCAGTACATCCTGCCGAGTGAATATTGCTGCACCGCACCAGCGTGCGCTTGTTCAACAGTTCATCCGCACGATGATGCAGGAACTGCTGGTCTACGTGCGCGTTGCCAGGAACACCGGTGCGATCAGCGAGGCGCAGCGCGATGCATTTGCAGTTGCGCCCGTACTCGACCTGCGTGATGCGCAACAGCGTATCAGTGCTGGTTTGCAGGTGTGGCTCGCAGCTCTTGCAAAACAGTTCCTGACCAGCGTGCAGTTCATCGGTTCTGCGCGCGCGAACGCGTTTCTCATTGGCAATCCGGCACCCATTGCTACCGCATTTGCTGAACAGATGCAACGCCGCGTGACACAAACCATGAAGGGATCACACGTGCATCACGTACTCCCAAGTGTCAGGCCTGACGATGTTGCGCACCTGATGTACGACCTGAGCGCACACCTGCACGACGACAACGAATCGTATCGAGTCATCGGGATTGTCGACGGGCTCGATCTCGCGAGCAAATCACTCCAGCTTGGTACGGTGCGCATCTATGATGCACGAACATGGGAGTATGGCGAGTCAAGCGCGCTTGACCACGTTGTTCCCGCAACGTATCGCGGCGTTGCCGAGCGCTATGCGCCCACAGATTGGACAACCCTGGAGCAAATAGTGGGTGGTGCACGTACGCAAACCGCGCCGACAGAGCAGGTGCGTGATCACTATGTGCGTCACAGTGCGCGCGCCATGGTCGTCGTTGACGCTGCTGATGAGACGATGGCGCGTGATAAAGCGGCGATTGAGATGCAGGGTGTGCTGGACATCGTGACATTTGCACACACCGAACGCCGAGAGGGCCGGAGCAATGTGAGACTCTCCCTGCTCCCGGCATTTGCGGTTGTGACACCAACCAATATTCGGACATTTATCGGCGGTGATACACTACGTGAAGGGATACTCACGAGTGATACTTCGTCGTTTACAAACCTTGTGGCCAGCTATCACACCTTCCTGAATCGCCCATCAACTACCTACACGCCCCTCGAACTCTCGGTTATTCGCGCCATCCACTGGCTGGCTCGCGGTCAGTGGGAAACCTACCTTCCCGACCGGCTTCTCAACTATTGGATCGCCATCGAACAACTGCTCGTCCTTCCTGCGGAAAAAAATAAAGGAGAGGGCGTACGTAATCGCCTTTCGAAACTTGTTGCACCTTGGTATGCAAACGGCCCTGGGCAGGCGGTACTGAAACAGTGGCGCGAGCTGGTGCAGGAAATCAAACGGCACCCGCTGGTATGCGAACAGCTTGATGCTGATATAGCCTTTGCGCTTTGGCGTACAAGCGCGTCGGTGCTTCTTGGCAGGATCGATCAGCTCATGATCCTTGACACGGCGCGAACATTCCAAGCGCCTCAATCGCTCAAACAACTCATGGATAGAGACCGGATTGTTCAATTGCACGACCAGCGCCAGGCAGACGTTGCCTACAGAACTGAACTTATCTATGCGCAGCGAAACAAGATCGTGCATGAAGGCTCAACCTATCGTACAGATCTAAAATGGTACACCGCAGCGCTCTGGGACGATGCGGAAACTGCGGTGGACCGTGTGTTGGAACGCGTTATCGCACTTCCTGGTCACTTTATGTCGATTGATGACGTGATTGCGGCGCACGCCATACCATTCTGACGAAAGACTTGGCGGCATAACCGATTTGCGTAGTAATGGTTCTCACTACGGTGCTGACGGCGCTGATACTGTCCTACTTCCTGCTCGGCCCTTGTCAACGCATGCCGAATGTGCAATAATTATGATGATACCGTGATGATTACACACCTGTGAGGCGATGATGACCGACGTACTGACCGCCGCGATTGCGCGGATCGATGCGGGCGACGCGGCCGGTGCGCGGGCGCTGCTCCAGCGCGCCCTCTCCAGCCCAGAGATCGCCACCCAGCCACTCGATGCCTACCGCGCCCAGCGTCTGCTGAGCAAGCGCGCGTTTGCCGCGCTCCTCGGTGTCACCGAGCAGACCTACCGGCGCGTGCTGGCCACGCCAGAGCGCACGCGGCTGGAGCTGCGGCAGCGCATCTGCCATGTGCTGGGGGTGTCGCCCTACCACATCAACGAGTTCTATCCCGCGCAACCCGGTCTCATGACGCAGGTGCGTGCGGCAGTGGAGCGTGCCGATCGCGACGGCTGGGCAGAGTTCGACCTCGACACCGGCGAATTCCGTGCGGGTTAAATTCACGCCTGACGCCCGCACGCTCTGGCGTACGCTCACCCCGACGCAGGTGACGCGCGCGACGCAAGTGTTGCGCCTGGTCGTGCACGCTCCCTTCGACCCACCGGTGGTGGGGGAGTTGCCGACGCTGGGTCCAGTACGTGAAGTCTCAGGACGCGACATCCACCTTGCCTACGTGCTCAGCAGCGATGCGGACGGACGCCTGCTGCTGGTCGTGCTCGTCCGGGTCTTCGATTGGGAGATGCCCGACGACGGGCTGATGTACGGCGTCAAACCGAAGAAATCGCGTACCTGATCTGGTACCACACTACCCACGGGAACGTATGTTCGACGCCGATCTCAGCGTAATCCGTGACACCCACGCCGCTGGCGGTGGGGTCATCGCCACGCGCGATGACATCGACGCAGTGCTCACCAATCTCCTACCGCCGACCGGCCTGGCTGAGCGCGGTGTGCGCTATCAGACGGGCAAACCGTGGGCAATCCAGATGCCGCACGATTGGCCAAAGCTCTTGCGCCGCATGCCGCCTGCAATAGCACCAGGACGCGGGCCGGGCGCTCGCCGATCTCACCGAACACCCAATGCGCGCGGCAACACGGTGAAGCCGCTGACCGCCGAAGCGCACCTGGCCGGGTGCTGGCGCGTGCGACTGGGCGACTACCGTCTCATCTACCGCCCCGACTTGCAGGCGCACCGTGTCGATGTGATCGCAATCCGGAGGCGCGCTGCGGCTACAATTGACAATGATGCGATGCTCGCGCTACGTGGAACAGTGTCGCGATTAACCTACGCGTCTACCGCACCATAGGGCAGCCGTCGCACCCGTACTAAGTCCACGACATTGCACACGACGAGCCCCTACGATTCGTTGTAGGGGCTCGTCGTATTTGTCCTGTTCCACAGTGAAGAGGAGGCGAAACCCTGACGCATGTGCATTGCAATCAAGGCATCCGCTTGCCTACAGAGACCAGCCGCCAGTACATACAAACGGGAGTTTCATCCCACGCGCCCCAAATATCTCTAGCGAACGTTTATTCGCCAATTCAACGCTATTGCGCGACGGTCTCCTCGCGCATAACAGTATTTTCTCGCAATAGGTAGTGATCGTCGGCGCGATCAGCGTCGTGTCGTGCGCTCCAACGCAACCGTGTCTAGGGAACCGGAATGCCATTGTAATCTTCGGCACCGATGGTGACGGCATTAACGCGGGTCTGAACCCGTGCGATACCGACGATAGCGCAGCTCGTACACTGGACGATTGCGCTTCCACCGAATTGACCATTGCCGTAGTACCCAAACTCGTTGGCCGCCGACCCGGCATTGGTCGGGTTCGAGTTGAACTTGTCTCCCGGCGTGATGGCCACGCTGTTGGTGTGCGTCGTGCCAACCTGCGCGCCGTTGCGGTCGATATATCGGATCGTCAGGACGCCCACCGGAATGGTACTACCAACATTTTGAATGGCGAGCGACACCCGCTGGCGGGTGTCGGTCTCACCCGGTGCTGGAGTATCGAAGTAGACCATCGTCGTGCGGATATAAGGGAAGGCGAGCTTGGCTGCCCCGCTAGTCGCACCGAGAGCTGCGGTGCTGTAGCCGCCACCTTGTACCTTGGCAATACCGACGATCTTGCCACCCGTACTGCTGATCGTGGCTGAACCCGTTGAACCAGCAGGCAACCCATTGAGGCAGGCATTGAAGCTCGCCTTCCCGCCCGGGGCGATCGTGACCGCTCCGGTCGTCAGCGTCTGGAGCGTAGCTGATGGATTGTTGTCCGGGCGATATCTATATGTGACAAATACCGATGCGTTGGCACCACCACTGCTCTCAACATTCTGGATGGCGTAGATGCTCGTCTGCGCCGGACTGAACGCTTGGCACACCGCAGCGGGCATGTAGACGGTGTTGGCACCACCCGCCACCCCCTCGAAGGCCGACGCGCCAAGGCCAGTTGTTGACAGTTCGATCGCCGTCGCGACCACGCGCCCATCAATTTGTGTGCCGGTCTTGCGCGCGGTAATCCGTGCCGAGCCATTGAATCCGGTCGGCAATGCGTTGATCTTGCCGAGATCATAGTAACGTGCCGAACCAGCTGGCAGGTTGGTCATCGTCTGCGTTGCCGCAAAGATCAGCGCGCCAGGTGGATTCGAGGTTGCATCAAAGAATTCGATGGAGATGTCTGCACCGACGTCATCGATATTCTGAACCGAGAACTGCGTGGTCGTGTCGAACGCATTTTTCAGCGTCGAGGCGAGCAGAAACCGTGCTGCTCCAGCATCCGGACTGAAACCATTCGACAGCGGACGATTGCGCACCAAGCTTGCTATCGGAACTTGTACTGTCGTCGCAACAACGAGTTGATCCGACGAGAGGAACCCTGCGCCCTTGAAACCACCCTGTGTGAAGCTCATCTGCCCGACTGCGAGTGAATTACCCGCACCTGGAGCGAGCGTCAGTTGTGGTAGGCCACTGATCGTGACCTGCGTACCGTCATTCTCACGGTACAGATTGAGCTGGAGGTTCGTGGTGCTGGTGCCGACGTTTTGATACGTAAGCGCAGTCGCAAACCGCGTCGTGTACGCGGTTCGCGACTGCGCAGTAGCGGTACCGATCAGCACGCCTGTCAGCGCAAGCACTGCGGCGGTGGCACCGAGATGAAATGCACGAACCACTACTTCCTCCTTGGCCACACGCGCGCGAGAAACGCGATACTGCTACGGGTGGCACAGCGCCATTGTTTGATACACCCTACTTTGATGGTTCTGGCACGGGATACGATCGAGCAGGAGTTTCGGTAGGAGACCGGACTGGAATGGGGTACGCAGGCTGGACAGGTGGGTCTACAGCCGGGTCTATGATAGGAATAATAGGTTGTTCCGGATTTTGTATTTGTTTGATCATCACATCAAGCGGAACCGGGCGAAAATATGACCAGACGTTATCCCAGAGTGTTTCCGGAACTGCTCGCTGATCTGCGGTTATCACAAATCTCCAGGGGTGGATAGTACCAACATAATATTTTTCTGCAAATCCTGAAGTTTGTCTCAAAAACAGGAGATACGTCTGGTTGACAACATACGGAATATAATCGCCCTGTATTTGCGCACGTTCAAAATCCGCACTCGACATATTCGCAACTCCACCGATATCTGTAGCATCAAACATTCCCTCGACCTGTAAAATTGTAATATATTCATCCCCCTCTCCTTTTACATATTGCGTGACGTGAAACTCATATATTTGACCAAGACCAAACAGGTTTTTATCCGCTTCATACACATTTTCTACATCTCGAGCCATGTTAATAACACCATCGCTCCTTTTTACTACCGAACCAATAACAATTATTTCAGATTGAGATATTAATTCTTGAATAGTCGTAACATATCGATAGCTATGTTGTCGATTTTCAACTTCAACCTCAGGTGTCACAAGAGGGGTATTACTCGCGCCCTCAACGCGTGAATTATTTTCGTAGCTTGGAATATGGTCAGTTTTACCTGGAGCCGAGGCACATGAGACAAGTAATAGTGTCTGTAAAGCTAGTTTTATCACACGTTTAGACATATTCGATGTACCTCTCAGGCATATGTTCTATCGGTAGATTTCGTTCACGAATGTGATATCCAGAGGTTGCGGTGTGTAATACACATCTGGATTTGGATTTGTCCCCATGAGCGATATTGCTGTACTCGTCGCGATATGCCCTATACTGCTACTGTGCCCCAGTTCATGGCCAGCCAGTGCCTGACGCCTATTACTACTCCAGTTACCACTATAAAAAGTGTTTGCGTTTACATTGTAATTAATGGTTACTCCATCACCTCCACACCCAGGAATAGCATATCCATCTTTACTGTCATCTAAATTGTAAGTGTGTATCGTAATTGATCCTGAAGCGGAATATGAAAA
>JAYUYF010000824.1:0-2448 GCA_043752605.1 Roseiflexaceae bacterium | reverse complement strand
TGGCATCGATGCTGAGCAGCACCGTCACCGGCACACGCGGGCGGTCTGGTGTGGCGGCCTGTGCGAGCGGGCTGACACCCTGAAAGCCCACGACATCGAGCTGTGTACCATCTTCGCCGCCGCGCCGCCCGTAGCTCTGGACGACCGCAGCGCGCGCCTGCGCCAGGTACTCACCCGCGATCGCCCAGGCACCGCTGGCGAGCCGCGCATCGAGCAGCGCGGGCTGGTCGGTGGCGGGTAGTGCAAAGCGGGTGGTGGCGGCCGGCGCAAGTTCGCGTGGCAGACCGAGCGCGTCGGCGTATCGTTGTTCGACGGCATACCAGATCTGTTGTTCGCCATCGCCCTGCTGAAATTCGAACGGCGCGCCACCCGCCTCGTGGCGCAGCACGACGCGATGACGCGGGCTGCTGGTATCGCGCCAGACCTCAGCATCGAGCAGGGCGATGCTGCCATCGTTGAAGAGCCAGCGGATCGTATACAGATCGTAGCGCAGACCATCGCCAACCGGTGGGGCATAGAGCGCGGCGCTCGCACGCGCCACCAGCGCGGCCGGGTCACCCGCCGGTGCGCTGGCGGTGCCGCTGGTTGGCACTGGCACAGCTGGACGCGGGAAGATCAGCGCGATGATCAGCAGCACAATCGCGGCGGGCACGGCGGCGCGCAGCACAGCCGGGCGCTGCCAGAGCCGCTGCTGCTGCGGTGCGAACCGGTGGCGCAATCGGGCGGCCAGTTCATCTGGCAGCGCCGCATCGCGCAGCGCATCGCGCAGCACAACATCGACGCGCTGCGCAAGGGTGCGCCAGGTCTGCGCAGCAGTGCGGCACGCCTCGCACAGCGCCAGGTGGCCGCGCAGCGCGGGCTCGCGGCTGAGGGCGGATTGATCATCGCGCAGGGCGCGGCGCACCGGCTGACACGCTTGGGGTGCCTGCACAGGGTCGAGCGTGCTCGCCAGACCCATGTGCGTGGCCAGCGCAAACAGCGCCTGGCGCTCGTCTGTCACACCCGGTTGCCCGGCGAGCGCCAGGCTGCGTAGCGGTGCCGCCAGCAGGCTCGCACGCTCGCCGGGTGCGAGCTGCGCCAGCGCGCTGGCAAGCTGTGGATCGCTACTTGTGCCCCAGGCGGGTACCGTGCCGCGCTTTACGCGCGGCAGCACGACGGTCAGCAGCGCAGCGGGCAAATCGGTGAGGTGCAGATCGGAGCGCCGCAGCAAGCTGCGGCCGCGACATACTGCCTCGATCATCCGCGCCGCACGACGCGAATCGCCGCCCAGGATCAGCGCCAGCCGCCACAGATCGTCGCCTGCGCGCTCAAGCCAGCTTTCAAATACCGATTCGCCCGCGCTCATCTGCGCTCCTTTGCTGCACTGTGGCGTACCCGCAGCATAGCACGCGTCACGCCACAGCGCAACGAAATTTGCAGCTATCTCAGCGAACGTTCATTCGCGGCGGCGTATCAGGAATGTTGGTGGTGCGCTGCCGCCACCCGCTGAGACGTTGAGCAGTTCGACAGCAGCGATGCGCGTCAGGCAGCCCAGCGGCGTGGTGCCAAACAGCAGCGGATCGGCATCGACATAGCGCGATTCGTAGCGCAATCCGGCGGCCGCCGACCACGTCGGGTAGGTCTCGACCGGCAGCGGCACGCGCTCCTGGATCACATACGGCGCGTGGGTCGCCGCTTCAAGCGCGCGCTCCCAGGCGGCGGGTGCGGTCTGCCAGCCGAGCAGCACGCCGCTGCCACCATACTCGTCGTTGGGCTTGAGCACCAGCTGTTCGCGCTGGTGCACGGCAAAGC
Organism: Roseiflexaceae bacterium; assembly: GCA_043752605.1. Taxonomy (GTDB): domain Bacteria; phylum Chloroflexota; class Chloroflexia; order Chloroflexales; family Roseiflexaceae; genus JAYUYF01. The sequence continues at coordinate 657 of JAYUYF010000824.1, read as the reverse complement.
GCAACAGATCGACGCGTTCGCCGTTGTAGCGCGTTGTGCCCGCAGCGACGATCCGCGTCCACGGTACGTGCTGGCTGAGCGCGGTCTGCATCTGGGGGGAAAACAGCCCGGCGCACGGGCCGGTTTCGTCGCTGATCAGGGCCATAATCAGCTTGGTGTGTACCGGCTTGGTACGAAACGGGTTTACCACGCAGACTGTGCGGTCGGCGTAGGCGCGGAGCAACGGGTGATTGAGATCGTGCTGCGCCAGCAGTTCGTGGAGCAAGACGCGCCGGTAGACCAGATCCACCCGTTCGGCACCGGCGTAGAGCCGCCCGCCATCGTAGCGCAGGTCATCCGTGGTGGCCACCACCGTCGGCATGCCAGCGGCGCTAAAACGGGCGGCCAGATGGGTGAACTCCGATGCGGTGACGATCCCGGGCAGATCGACGATCGCCACGCGTGGGCTGCCGCTGCCGCCCGATTCGTGGTAGCGGTCGCGCAATATCGCCTGCAGTCCCTGGCGTACTGGCAGCGCCTGCGCGTCATAGGCCGTACGGAAGTGTTGCATCGGCGCGGTATCTTCGAACATCTCGCCGAGCGCCTCATCATAGGCGATCCCGGCGGGCGATTCGAGATTTGACTCGATAAAATGACAGGTCGACGCATCGGCCGCCA
>JAYUYF010000823.1:0-13929 GCA_043752605.1 Roseiflexaceae bacterium | reverse complement strand
ATTGGTCATCAGCGGCGCAGACGCGACGCCATATTCTCGCGAAATAGCGTAAATTCACCGCGCCACAGCAGACCGAGCGCGTAGTTGATACTGGCGGGCCGCGATGTGGCGCGGCTCTGACGCGTGACAAACGGCTGATCAACCCATTCGCCATCTTCGCTTCCGTGCGCGCGCTTGCGGACGATCAGGGTACGCGAGGTTTTGAGTTCGACGTGCCAGGCCGGGCTGGTCTCAAGAAACTCCGCCAGGCCCGCACAGGTCCAGATGTACAGATCATCGACGATCAGCAGGCCATCGAGCGCAAGCGCGCGCGCCACATAGTAAAAATCGACAAACATCGAGGGGAACCCGTGATTGCCGTCGATCAATGCCAGCTGGAATGTGGCGGGCGGCAGATGCGGCAACACCTGCTGCGATGGCGCAGGGATAAAACGGATCTGAGCTGTAGCTATCGCGTGCTGCGCACAGTAGGCGCGAATACGCGCAATCTGATCCGAACTTGGCACGATACAGGTATGCTGCGTCTGTTTGATCGCAAACGCAACCGTGCTTGTACCCGCGCCCGTCTCGATCGTCTGCATCGCCGGAATGAGTGCCGCATCGAGAAACGCAAGCACGGCGTCTTCGATCCGATACGCCGCTGAGTAGCGCTGATCGCCGTGCTGGTCGTGGATCTGCGGCGGTTCACGGGTCAAATCGTGGATCTGCATAGTCTCTCCGGCTGAATGACGCGTGCGATTATAGCACGCCAGTAGCGCGCCGCAAGTGGTATAATCGTCGTTATGCGTAGCGAATTATACATCGCGCACGTCGGCGTACTCGGCGGCGAACGACGCGACGACACCGAGTGGTCACTGGTGATCGAGCCGCAGCTGGCGGGGGCTGCCGCGCGCCGCGATCGGCTGGTGGCACACATCAGCGGCGCGCGCGGCCCTGAAGCGCGCGATTCAGCGCGGCTGGTGTTGCGTACCCTGCGCACAACATTTCTGGCAGATAGCAGCGGCAGCGTCACGGGTGCCCTGCGCAAGGCGCTGTTTGCCGCCAACGCCGCACTCTACGAGCGCAACATGGCGCTTCCAGCCGACCGGCGCTGCACGCTGGGGCTCTCGGTGGTGGCGCTGCGCGAAAACGAACTGTACGTGGCACAGGCCGCCCCGGCGTTTGTGGTGTTGCGCGGGCGGGCGGCGATGCGGGTTTTCCCCACGCTCAGCGGTGTACGGCCGAGTGAGCCGCGCGCCAACGCGCTCGGTAGCTCGCTGACGATCGAGCCCGAGCTGTTTCGTGCCAACGTCGCGACGGGCGATACGCTGGTGCTCTGCAGCGCTGCCGAGGTGCTGCGAGTGCGTGAGTTGCTGAGCCACGCCGATAGCGCGCTCGATGCCGATGCGCTGGCTGCCGAGTTGGCAGCCACACTCCTGGCGAGCGATACCAACCAGGCCGAGGCGCTGGTGGCGCAACTGCAATCGGTGCTCAGCCCGCAGGCCAGCGCGCAGCCATTTGGCCGCGTGGGGGTGGCCGAGCGCTCGTGGCTGGCACTGCGCGATCTGGGCGGGCAGCTGGGCGATGGCGTCGATGGTGCGCTGGCGGTGCTCCGCAACAGCGGTGCGCGGCGGGCGCGCAATACCGACGCGCGGGCGCGCGACGAGCGCGCGGGGGCGCGGTTGTACCAACCCGACACGCCGATCCTCCACGCGCCAGACCCGCCCGCGCTGCCGGTGCCGCTCAATCTCGGCACACCGCTGACGCTCCCGGTGCGCCCGGAAGCGCCCGCTGCGGCGCAGTCTCAGGTTCTGCCGCTCTCGGCGCTGCTGGGTGAGGCACCACCCGAGGTTTTGCTGGCAAGCATGATGCCAATGCCCGCCACGCCGCAGGATACCGCAGACCGACAGACGACGCGCGGCGATGATGGCCCATTTGGCCCGGCCGCACAGCGGCGCGACGCGGCGCGTGTTGCAAGCCGCCGCCGTGATCGCCGCGAGCGCAAGAAGAGTCAGAGCGCTTTTGCCCAGCAGAGCCGCGCGACCGGGCTCTCGTACCGGCGCGAGCGGCCGCCGTTTCCGTGGATCCCGCTGCTGTTGCTCGTCACGCTGGTCGGCGGGTTGCTCTACGTCGGCTCGACGCTGACGCGCCAGGAGACCGTACGCGTCGCCGATACGTCGTTGCAGCGCGCAAACCGTGCGGTTTCCGCGTTGCGCGAATCGCCTGATGAGGCGGCGGCACGTATCCGGCTGGGCGAAGCAGCTGAAGCGTTGGCAGCGGCGCGCGCCAGTGGCGTGATCTCATCGACGGCCGACCAGCGCACGCGCTTTGCCGAACTCGAGGCTGAATACGAGCGTGTGCTGGCGGCGATCGACCGCGTGACCTATTTTGACGATCTGGTCGAAGTGACGCGCCACCCGCTACCCGGCGGGTTGTTTGGCAATGTGATCATCCCGCCGCCGCCGGGCGTGATCACCGACACGCTGGCGTTTGGGTCGATTTACATGCTCGACACCAATGGCAACACGCTCTACGCCGCCTCAAAATCGGGCGGCGCGGCGCGGCCACTGCTGCGGCCAGACGATCTGTACGGCCCGTTGCCGGTCGGCAGTGTGTATGATACCGCCTGGCGCTTTGACAATATCGTAGCCGTGACGCGCGCGGATTCGGGCGTACCGTTTACCTTTTACTTCCGGCGCGGCACGGGGTGGGCGTACAGTAATCTGGCCGGCAGCGAAGAATGGCGCGAGCTGTCCGAACACTTTCGCGCGGTCAATTACGAGGGCAACCTGTATATCTGGGGAGCCCAGCCAAACCAGTTGTTGCGCTACCTGAGCGGCGCGTATGGCAACTTCCCCGATCCCTGGATCCAGAACGATGGCGGCCGCGATCTCGATCGCATCGTCGATCTGGCCGTCGATGGGAAGGTCTATCTGCTCGAAAACGACGGTACGGCGCTGGTATTCGCCACCAGCGATAGCGGCGAGCGCGCATTCGAGCGCGCAATCGAGCCACCAGCGATCGACCCGCCGGTGACGACGATCACGCGCTTTTTCGTGACGGGTACGGCCGAGAGCGGTTCAATTTTCCTCATTGATAGTTACAACAGCCGGATTATCCAGCTCGATAAAATGACCGGCGAGCTGATCCAGCAGGTGCGCTCGCGCACAGATGACCCGCTGCGGATGGATCAGATCACGGGTCTGTTTGTCGATGAGAGCGGCGCGCGGCCGTTGCTGTATATCGTCAACGGTGGCCAGGTGCTGCGCGGCGTGCTGCCGGTGCGCCCGCGCCCGTTCCGCGATGGTGGCCTGACGCCGCAACCCGCACCAACGATCGCGCCGACGGCGGCGCCATGATGCAACCGATCGAAGACGCCGAACTCACCGCACTGATAGCGCGCTATGGCCCACCAACACAAAGCGATGTCGATCTGGGCGAGCTGCGCTTCGCGCCGATCGGCCAGCCAGACCGGCGCGCCGAGGTCTGTATGGTCGTGCAGCGGCCAGATGGCACACTGATTACCGCACAAAAACGGCATTATCCAGCGGGTGTCTTTCGTTTGCTCACCGGCGGTATCGCACCCGCTGAGTCGGTCGAGCAGGCGCTGCTGCGCGAAATCGTCGAGGAAACCGGTCTTGAGACGCGTGTGACGCGCTTTCTGGCGCTGCTGTGCTACCGCCGTGGTGCGTCACCGCCGGTGTTTGCCACCTATGCATTCCTGTGCGAAGAGTATGCGGGCGAACTGATGGCGACCGACCCGGCCGAAGAAATTGTGGCGTTTCGCATGGTCACGCCCGCCGAATTGCGCAATCTCGCCGCCACACTCGAGATGCAAGCGGATAGCTACGGCGCACACGTGCGCGGCTCGTGGCAGGCGTGGGGCCGCTTTCGTGCGCTGACGCACCGCGCAGTAGCGGCAATACTGGAATAAAGCGCATCCCGTACGGGCACAGCGACGCAGCAAGCTGCGGCGCTGCGCTTCATGGCGTGCCACACCCCAAGATCGCGTACAATGGAACCCATCAGAGGGTCGTAGTGCGCTACGATGTTGCGAAGGAGCGACCATGGGCGAGGTACAGCAGCGCCGCTTGAGCAGTGACGGGCGGGCGATCATCGCGGCGGCGCACGCACTCGCAGCGCGGCGGCACCACGAGCAGGTCGAAGATGAGCACTTGCTGCTTGCGCTGCTGCGGCATAAGGCCGGCAATGTCCCCACGATGCTGATACATCTGCAACCGCAGGCACTCGCGCTCGCGGATACGCTCGAACGTGAGATTGGTGTGCCCGATCTGGCGTTCGACGCGCCTCCCGTATCGCGCAAGATCAGCGCCCGCACCACGCGCACGCTCGAACGCGCGATCACGCAGGCCGAGCAACTCGGCGACACTGCCGTAGCTGGCGAACACCTGCTGCTCGCGCTCGGCGCAGACCCGCTGACCCACGTGGCGCGGCTGCTCGAGGAATACCAGATTTCGCAGGACCGGCTGGCATCTGAGATGGTCGAACTACGCCATCCACTGCCCGATGACACTGCGGGCGGTCAGACGGATGATCTATCGCACGATGACCCGCGCGACACGATCACCGAGCGCCTCAATGTTGTCTCGGGGGCGCTCGCCGAGATCCGCAGCCTGATCGCCAGCGCCCCCGATATTGATGCTGGTGTGCGGCTCGCGCAGGCGCAACGCCAGATCGCCACACTCGAACGCCAGAACCTGTATCTGCAAGAACTGCTGTTGATCAACCAGGATCGGCTCAATTACCTCCGGACACTGCTCGATAATGAGCGCCGCAGCATCCAGCCATGACCAGCCGCAACGCGCGCGCGGCCGAGCGCTGTGGCCGCCGCGCCGCACAACTGCTCGATGATCATGACACACTGCTGATCGTACCCAGCGATGGCCGTGCGCTCGCTGCGCTGTGCGCTGCCACACCCGCCGGGGTTACGTTGCGCGGCAGCGGCGATGCCGCGATCCTGGCGCGCCTGGGTGCGCGCGTCAGTGAAGATGGCGATACTACGACAATCGTCATTATCGAAGCAATCGCGGCCTATGATGATGGCAGCTGCGCCCTGCCATCCGCTGCCACGCCGGTCATCGCGCGCGCACGCGCGCACGCGATCCCGTGCTATGTGCTCGCGCCAGCCGGGCCACAACCACGCGCTGATACCCTACAACCCACCCCGGCCGCCCAGATCGCCGCAATCCTCACCGCGCGCGGCACCTACCGCCCCACGATGATCGTGCGCCACAACACTGATCCCGACCTCCCGCTCGATGATGTCATCCCGCTCAGCTGATACACCAGACAATCGAGGACGACCTGTACCCGTGCTGTGCTGGGCACAGACCAGTGCCTGATGTTTGCAGAACATTGACAAGCTATTGACAAGCTATTGACAAGACGTTGTGAAGTCGTATACTTAGCATAGTTTATTCCGCACACTATTTGTTTGCGCTATGAGCGAGCCGCGTTTTTTGGCTCCCGGCCCTGTCTGTCAGACCGTGTTTACAAAGGATGTACCCCATGGCACTTGAAGGCACTCTCGAGGATATGCCACTCCGCGATCTTGTCTCGATCTTTCGCGAAACCGAGCGTTCGGGCGTCCTGACATTGCAAACGCGCACCGAGCAAGCCGATATTTTTGTCTTTGCCGGCAAGCTACGCGATGCGATCGTCACGTTGTGCGGTGACCAACGTGTGCTGGCAACCGGTGACGCAGCGCTGCGCTATCTCACGCGCTGGCAGGAGGCGACATTTGTGTTCCGCCACGATGACCGCGTCGCGTGCCATCCGTTGCGCCTCAGCGCAACCAGCCACCAGATACTGCGCGCCACATACCGTGTCGATGCAGACACGTGTGTGCGGTTGGTTGCCGCGCTGCGCGGCGAAGCCAGCGTGCTCCTCAGCCGGATGGAGTGGCGCGTGCTGTGTTCTATCGCCGAGCGCGGCCAGATTCACGAAATCAGCAAGCGCGCGGGTATCACGCACGAGTATACCTGCGACATCATCGAGACATTACTCGCAAAAGAGGTGATCGAGATCGTGCTACTACCGCGCGACCGGCTGCGCAGTGGCGCGGTCGTGGCCGTGCGCGGGCAGGCACCGCGCACCATTCCGCATCCCGTGCTCGATTCTGTGATACAGTTCGTGCAGCGCTTGTAGTACACGCGCCGCCTTGTTACAACCGCAGCCAGGCGCGTAATGGGGTTTTGCCGTGCAGATGCTAAAGATTGTCATCACAGGGCCATTCGTCTCGGGCAAAAGTACGTTTGTACGCTCGGTTTGTGATCCAGTAGCAAATGAACCGCCCGCGCTGCACGAGACAACCACCGGGCTTGATATTGGGATCATCAGCGTATCATCCGAGATCGAATTGCATCTGCACGGCACACCCGGCCAGGAGCGCTTCTCGTTTATGTGGGAGGTACTGGCAGAAGGCTGTGTTGGCTATATTATGTTAATTGATAGTCGGCGGCCGATTCAAATAAATGACACATGGGCTATGCTCCAGCGCTTTGCGAGCTTCACCGACGCACCGTATGTGATCGGTGCCACCTACAGTGATGATCCCACGGCGCTGCCACCAACCTACATTCGCAAGCGGCTACATCTGAGCGACGAGATCCCGCTGCTCGCCTGCGATGCCTCTTCGCGCAGCAGCGCAAAACGGGTGTTGCTCGCGCTGCTCGATCAGATCGCGACGCGACGAAGCCCACGTACCCACGATCTCGTTTGAAGCGCATAGTCCCCATCCACTGCCCATTTGTGGTATAGTGATTTGTATCACGGGTGCGTTTGCGCGGTCTGCGCGGTACCACCGGGATCCTATGATTCGAGGTATCGATGACCACGCTCCTGCTCATTCGTCACGGCAATAATGATTACGTCCACGGGCGGCTTGCAGGCCGTATCCCTGGTGTGCGGCTCAACGATGATGGGCGGCGGCAGGCGGTCGAGCTCGCTGAACGGCTCGCGCCGCTGCCACTCGATGCGATCTATGCCAGCCCGCTCGATCGGACGCTCGAGACCGCGCAGGCGATCGCCGCGCCGCGCGCGATGACGTTGCGATTGCTCGAGACCATCCAGGAAGTCGATTACGGCCAATGGCAGGGTGCTGAGCTCAAAGAGCTGTACAAACACGAGTTGTGGCCTGGCGTGCAGCATTATCCCAGTGGCACGCGGTTCCCGGATGGTGAGACGCTTGGCGAGGCGCAAATGCGGATGGTGACAGCGCTCGATGGGCTGCGCGCGCGGCATCCAACCGGGTTGATCGCCGTCGTTTCGCACGCCGATATCATCAAGCTGGCAGTGGCATACTATATTGGCATGCACATCGATCTGTTTCAACGGCTCGAAATCGCGACCTGCTCAATCACAGCGCTGTCGTTTGGCAAAATGGGGCCGCGTTTGGTCGCATATAACTATGTCGGTGCGCTGACGCACCTGATTCCGAAACCCGAGGAGCCCGCCGCACCAGCCGCCGAAGCACCGGCCGAACCGGATGCTGTGCCGGTGGCGGTGCCCGAAGGCGTGTAAGTGGAGATGCCGCACCACGACCGAACGCGGTCGTATGTCTACGGAGTTGGTCATGGCACGCTTTACGTTTGATTTTGACCCGGTGACGCGTATCACGGTTGGCGCACAGGGTCAACCCGGCCAGCGGACGTTCTTTCTCCAGGTGCGCCACGGCCGCCAGTTGGTCTCGCTGGTCGCTGAAAAAGAGCAGGTGCGCGCGATGTCGCAGGCGATTGACAAATTGCTCGACGATCTTGCCGAGAAGAACCCGCTGCTCTCATCATCGGATGACTTGCTACTCGCCAGCGACATGTCGCTCGACGAGCCGCTCGAATCGCAGTTTCGCATCGCGCAGATGGGTATCGGCTACGATGCTGATCGCGATCAGGTAATCCTGGTGCTGCAAGGTGCGCGCGATGAAGACGATGATGATACCGACGCGCCGACCGCGCGCTTTGGTGCGTCTCGCATGCAAATGAAAGCGCTGAGCGAGCACGCACAGGCGGTGGTGGCGCGTGGCCGTACGATCTGCGGCAACTGCGGGCGGCCAATGGATCCGACCGGGCACTTCTGCCCCGAGATGAACTAGCCATGGCCCAAGATGAACCAACTGCGCTGAGTATCGCTGATATCCTCGTGTTACTGGCAAAAGGCGATCTCGATGTGCAGGGCATGCTGCCGTACAGCAGCAATTATACGCTGCTCGTGCTCCTGCGCCACGAGGGGCTCGAAGGTTTTGGGGTCTACAAGCCACAACGCGGCGAGCAACCGCTGTGGGATTTCCCGGAAGGCACCCTTTGCAAGCGCGAACTGGCTGCCTTCTTGCTCTCGGATGCGCTTGGCTGGCTGCTGGTACCACCCACTGTGCTGCGCGATGGGCCATATGGCCTCGGAACGATCCAGCTTTACATCGATAGCGATAGTGACGCGCATCTGTTTACGATGCAGCGCGAAGGCGGCTACGAGTGGCAGATCGAGCGGCTGGTGGCATTTGATATCATCGCGAATAATGCCGATCGTAAGAGCGGTCACTGCCTGAAGGGTACAGACGGGCGGCTCTGGTCGATCGATCACGGGATCTGCTTTCACGCTGAGAATAAGCTGCGCACTGTGCTGTGGAGCTATGCCGGCGAGTCTGTCCGCGCCGACATCATAGCTGATCTGTGCGCGCTGCAAGAGAAAATTCGGCGTGGCGATCATTTTGCGCGTGCGCTCGATGGCCTGCTCGACCCAGGCGAAGCGCGCGCCTTTCGCCGTCGGCTTGATCGGCTGGTGGATACCGGCGTCTACCCTGGGCCGGGCGGCAAACGCAACGTGCCGTGGCCGCCGGTGTAGTGCCGGACGGACGCAAGAGATCCGGACGCAGCCATCGGATCGGACGGACGCAGTATAGTGCGTCCCAACGAACCCGGACGCAGCATGTTACGTCCTAACAATAGCAAAGGAACCCGCTCCGTGACAACACCACTCGGCACCCCCGACCGCCCGGTACGCATCGCGATCGTCGGCGCCGGCCCGGCAGGCTTCTACGCCGCCGAAGCGCTTCTCAAAAACAAAGCTGTTACATCTATGATCGATATCTTCAACCATCAGCCCAATCCGTTTGGACTGGTGCGCGATGGTGTTGCGCCCGATCATCAGTCGATCAAAGGTGTGACGCGGATCTATGATGGCATCCTGGCGAACGAGCGCGTGCGCTACTTTGGCAATGTGACGCTGGGCACCGAGTTGTACCACGCTGATCTTAAAGCCAATTACGACCAGATCATCTATGCGGTCGGCGCGCAGAGCGATCGGCGGATGGGGATCACGGGTGAAGATCTGGTTGGCAGCTACCCGGCCACCGCGTTTGTGGCGTGGTACAACGGTCATATAGATTACAGCGACCGTGTCTTCGACCTGAGCCACCCGCGCGCGGTCGTGATTGGCAATGGCAATGTCGCAATGGATGTAACCCGCATTCTGGTGCGTGCTGTGAGCGAACTGGCGACGACCGATATGGCCGATCACGCGCTGGCTGCCCTTCGCACCAGCGGTGTGCGCGAGGTGATCGTCCTAGGGCGGCGTGGCCCGGCGCAGGCGGCCTTCACCAACGCGGAGATCAAGGAATTTGGCGAATTGCCGGGTGTCGAGGTAATTATCGACGCTGATGATCTCCAACTCGACTCGCTGAGCGAGGCCTCGCTGGCGGCCAACAAGATCGCGGTCAAGAATATGGATACGATGCGCGGTTTTGCTGCGCGCGAGCGCACCCACGCCGAACGCCGGATCGTGCTGCGTTTCTTTGCATCGCCGGTCGAGATCCTGGGCGCGGATGGCCGGGTGGTGGGTGTCAAAGTAGAGCGCAACGCGCTTATCGCTGACGGTCGCGGCGGGCTCAAAGCACAGGGCACCGGCGAGTACGATGTGATCGAATGTGGCCTGGTGCTACGCTCGGTCGGCTACCGTAGCATTCCGCTCGAAGGCGTACCGTTTGATGAGAAAGCCGCGCTGATCCCGAATGTCGCCGGGCGCGTGACGGCGGGCGCGGGCGGCGTAGTGATAGCTGGCGAGTATGTTGTTGGCTGGGCCAAGCGCGGGCCATCGGGTGTGATCGGCACCAACAAGCCCGATTCGGTGGCGACGGTTGCTTCTATGGTCGAAGACCTCGCAATGCTCCCAGATGCGGGGGCACCTGACGCGCAGGTGGTCGTCGATCTGCTGGCGGCGCGCGGCGCACGCCCGGTGAGCTACAGCGACTGGAAGCGGATCGATGCGGTCGAGCAGCTGCGCGGCGGCGCGCAGGGACGCCCGCGCGTCAAGATCATATCGCTCGCCGAGATGCTGGCGATCGTGAACAGCTAAGATGACAGATACCCGTACACTCAATGATTTACTCAACGAAGGTCGCGCCGCTGCGCTGGTCGGCGATAATTTTGTCGCGCGTACCGCGTTTCGGCGTGCGACTGAACTCGACCCACAGAACGCCAGTGCCTGGGCCGAACTCGCGGGCGTGACGCCGATGCTGGCGTTGAAACGCACGAAACTGCAACAGGCACTGGCGCTCGACCCCGATATGACCGCAGCAGCACTGGCGTTGCGCGAGGTCGAGCGTATGCTTGGCGAAGGGCTGACGCTCGCGCCCGCGCTACGGCGCTCGACCGTCGTCGTTGCGGAAGAGATCCGGCCTGAGACCGAGGCAGACCTGGTTGTCGATCCGCCGCCGCCGCTCCCGGATGTGATGTTTTGCTACCGCCATCCGGATCGGGAGACGGTGTTGCGTTGCAACGCGTGCGAGCGGCCAATCTGCACACGCTGTGCAACACTCACACCAGTCGGGCAGATCTGCCCGGAGTGCCGTGACGCGCGCCGCCCGACAAACTACAAAGTTGCGCCCCCGCAGATCATCTACGCAGCGCTGATCGGGCTTGCGCTTGGCGGCGTGATGACCTTTGCAGCGGTCTATGTCATGACATTTGTCGGCCTTTTCATCGGCATCATCCTGGCATTCTTTCTCGGGCAGCTGTCGGGCGAAGCAATCGTGCGGCTGACCGACCGTGTGACGCGTTCGAAGCGTGGCCGCCCGATGCAACTGGCGCTGGGCATCAGCTTCGGGCTGGCGGGGGTGCCACTGGCGCTGCTGTTCGAGCCGCTGGCGCTGGCGTTTGTCGGGTTTGTGATCCACCGGATGGTGACCCAGCTGCGGTAGGCGCGGGCGGGGATCGAGGCGGGATGTAGGGCCGAAGCATATGCTTCGATCTTACAGGAGCACCAGCCCGCGCCGCGCGCCGATCCGGATTGCCTCGGTGCGGCTGGCGGCCCCCAGCTTGGCAAACATCGACGAGATATGGAACTTGACGGTATGCTCGCTGATCGCCAGTTCGCGGGCAATCTGTTTGTTTGGTAGCCCCCGTGCGACGAGGTCGAGCACCTCGCGCTCGCGGGGTGTCAGCGATTCGCCCTCTTCATAGGCGGGGGTAGCAAGACCACGGCCGCTGGCCAGCCGCGCCGCCACCATCGCTGGCAGCATGACAAATCCCTGGGCAGCCGCAAGTACCCCGGCGCGGATCTCCTCGCGTGTAGCCTCACGCGGCAGCAACGCGCGCCCGCCGCCACCCCGCAGCAGGCGCTGTGCAGCATCGGGGGCATCATCGAGCACCACTAGCGCCGGGCTCGCCTCGGACTCGTCGCCGTCGAGCAAATCGATACCCGTGGCGACGACAACATCGATATGCGCCTGACCGACGAGCCGCGCACGCAGCTCGGTGCCCTCGTCGATCACGCGAATCTCGGCATCGTCCAGCAACGCACGTAGCCCGGCACGCAACGCCGGACTACGCGAGATGATCAGGACGCGAATTGGTTCGGGTTCGGTCATCCGAGCTATCCATTCGGGGTACAGACGCAGGATGCTGCGTCCCAACAGCGGCGGCGTTCAACCCCTATCCATTTGTTTGAGGGGCGGACGCCGCGTGCGGCGTCCCACCGCCTTCTTATACATCCACCGGCACGATCGACGCGCCGCGCAAGAGATAGATCCGCAACGGGCCGCTGGCGCGTTCGAGCGCGCTGCGCAACGTCTCGGGCTCGTCGATCGCGACGCCGGCTGCGTCGAGCAACAGGTCGCCCACCGCCAACCCGGCGCGCGCCGCCCGCCCGCCCGCTTCGACATCGACGATCCGCAGGCCGCTCGCGCGCCCAGCCCACGCACCGCGGCGCGGTTCGGCTGGCAGTGCGGCGCGCTGGACACTGGCACCCAGCCGGCCACGCGGCTGTGAGGGCTCGGCACCCAGCCAACGCGTGACCGTCGCACTGGGAATTGCTACCGCCAGATCGCCGCCAAAGACCATGGCGTTGATGCCGATCACCGCGCCGTCAGCATCGAGCAACGGGCCGCCCGAATTCCCCGGTGCAAGGCGTACGTCCGACTGGATATACGGGATGGGTTCGGCACCCTCACGCGGTGCCCGCGACCCGACGCCGCTGACGATCCCGGCGGTGGTGACCCACGGCCGTCCCCACGGGTGCCCGACCGCCACCACCAGCTCGCCAACCCGCAATGCTGCCGAATTAGCCACTGTGGCGGCGGGCAGGTCATTGACCTGGAGCTTGAGCAGCGCCAGATCAAGCTCGGGCGCGCGCTGTACGACCTCGGCAGCCAGACGGCGGCCATCGGTCAATTCGACTTCAACCCTGCCCGCGTTGGCGATCACGTGATGGTTGGTGACCACCGCGCCATCGCTGCGCCAGACGACACCCGCGCCCTGGCCGCGACCACCGCTGCGCACCTGCACCACGCTCGGGCGCGCGCGCGCCACCAGCTCAGCCAGCGCATCGGGCGCAACACTGTGTATGATACTCATAATTATGCTTTCCGCTGCGCGATTGTGACCGCCAGCTGCTTGATCTCACCACCACGTATGACTTCGACCGGGACGCTGGTACCGACACGCGCGCCGCTCAACATCGGTTGCAAATCGTCGGGGTCACGCACCGGCTGACCGTCGACCGCGACCAGGATATCACCGACGAGCAGCCCGCCATGCAGCGCCGGGCTATCGGCTTCGACCCGTACCAGTAACAACCCACCCATGTACTGGCCACGGCGTTGACCTTCGGGCAGCTCGACGGGCTGCCCCGCGATCCCCAGGTAGCCGCGGCGCACGTGCCCGTGCTGTGTCAGACTCGCCACCGTGGCCAACGCGATCGCTGCCGGGATCGCGAGCGGTGCACCACCTGCAAGACCGGTGGTCAGCAACCCCAGCATCGCGCCATCGGCATCGAGCAGCGGGCCACCCGAGAAGCCGGGGTAGGGAGTCGCATCGGTCTGGATGATCTGCTCGATCACGCCGCCGCGCTGCGTGCGCAACGGGCCGCCGACCGCACTGACGATCCCCAGGCTCGCCATCGGGCCACCCGTCGTGGGCCGCCCCACCGCCAGCACCAGCTGGCCGACGCGCGCCGTGCCACTGGCGACCGCGAGCGGCGTCAGGTTCGCACCCGGCACTTCGAGTAGCGCCAGATCGGTGTACGGGTCGCGACCGATCAGGCGCACCGCGTGGGTCGCGTCGTCATCGGTACCAATCGTCAGGTCGTCATCGCGCTCGAGCACGTGGTCGGCGGTCAAAATCATATTTGCCGCAACGACCACGCCGGTGGCGGGCTGCCGGCGGCGGCCATTGACCATCACCAGTGCGGGGCGCGCGTGCGCGACGGCATCGGCCATTCGGTCGGACAGGGCGCGTAGCGGATCGTGTGTGTGTGTCATCTCAGGGTTCCTTTCCGGTTGTGATGCACAGATTGTACGATGTTGCCTGGCCGCGCGTACTGGCAGAAGGAGTGACGCGCGACCTGCCCATTGGGGGGGGAAGCGGGCGGCGGCGGGCGGCGAAAAGGGCGACCACATTGGACCGCCCGTACCATGTAGGGACGCAGCATGCTGCGTCCGCC
>JAYUYF010000822.1:0-2453 GCA_043752605.1 Roseiflexaceae bacterium | reverse complement strand
CAGCCGAAGCGTCCGTCGGGTGCTGCGCGCTGCTCAGCACGACAGTAGCGGCGGGATCTGGTTCTGATTGGCGGCTTTGTGCCCTTCGTGTCTTTGTGGTGCGCGATCCCGCGCTTTATCCCTGGAACCGATACCCGATCCCTGGCTCGTTACGGATGAACGTCGGTTGTGCCGGGTCGGGTTCGATCTTTTTGCGCAACTGGGTGATGAACACGCGCAGCGTCGGCACATCCTGCGCGGCGCCCGGCCCCCAGATCGTCGTCAGCAGGTGCTGGTGCGTGAGCACTTTGCCCGCGCCGTCGGCGAGCAGCAGCAGCAACTGGTACTCGGTCGGCGTCAGGCGGATCTCTTGCTCGTCGAGCGTGACCAGCCGTTTTGTCCGGTCAAGCGCGAGTGCGCCAAACACCAGTACGTCGCGCTCACTGCCGGTGCGCCAGCTCGCGTTGCGCAGCGCCACGCGCAGCCGCGCCAGCAGTTCAGGCATGCCAAACGGCTTGGTCAGATAATCATCGGCACCCAGATCGAGCGCCGCGACTTTGTCGGCTTCATCGTCGCGTACGGTCAGCACGATGATCGGCACGCGCGACCGTGCGCGGACGTGGCGAATGACCTCGAGCCCGTCGCGCTGCGGCAGGCCCAGATCGAGGATGATGACGTCGGGCTGCCATTGCTCGGCCTGCGCGGTGGCGCGCAACCCATCATCCGCGATCGCGATCTCGTGGCCGTGCGCGCTCAGTACGGTCTTGAGCATACGGCTGATCTGCGGCTCATCATCAACGACCAGGATACGTGCCATACTCGATCTCCTTACGCGGCGACTACGCTGGGCGCGGGATGCGCTTCGACAGGGAGCACCACGACAAACACCGCGCCGCCACCCACGCGATCTTCGACCCAGATCCGGCCGCCGTGCGCTTCGATCAGCCCTTTGCAGATCGCCAGTCCCAGGCCAGCCCCCTCAGCGTGCCGTTCGGCTGCGGTCACCCGTACAAACTTTTCAAAGATATGCTCGTGCAACGCCTGTGGCACCCCCGCACCACGGTCGCGCACTTCGACGCGTATTTGCTGTTCGCTCACACGCGCCCAGACCTCGATCGGCGCGGCGGGCGGCGTGTAATGCGTCGCATTTTCGAGCAAATTGCGTAGCACCTGCTCGATCTGCGGGTAGCTGATCCGCACCCACGGCAGATCGCTCGGCACATCCAGCACAAACGGATGGCTGGCGATGCGTGGCCGCAACGCTTCGACGGTCGCGACGATCAGCTCGTCGAGGTCGTGCCAGCCACGCATCTGCGAGATCGCGCCCGCCTCGATGCGCGACATCTCGAGCAGCTCGCCGACGATCCGGTTCAGCCGGTCGGTCTCCTCTTCAATCGTTGTCAGCATCTCGGCGCGCACCTGCGGCGGCCAGTCGATGCTCTCATCTTGCAGGCTGGTCGCCAGCCCTTTGATTACGGCCAGCGGTGTGCGCAAATCGTGCGAAACCAGCGAGAGCAACGTCGATTTGAGCTTGTCCGATTCGGCCAGTGCCCGCGCGTGGCCCGCCACTTCGGCGAGCCGTACCCGTTCGATCACCAGCGCCGCCTGCACCGCAATCGTGCACAGCAGTTCGTGTTCAGCATTAGTAAACGGTCTGCCGGGCGCGCGGCGCGCGACGCGCAAGACACCGAGTGCATGGGTCTCGGTGCCGAGCACGGCATCTTCGGTTGGCACGCCTACTGCGGTAACGCCCGTCGCCGCGCGCCGCACCAGCGCGCCATCGGCATCGACGAGCAGGATCTGGCAGCCCGGTACAGCCAGAATGCGCGCGGTGGTCTGGGCGATGATCGGCAGGATATTTGCCAGATCGACTTCGGCCTCGAGCGCCTGGCTCAACTCGTACAGCGCGCTCAGTTCGGCGGTGCGCTGCGCTGCGATCCGCGCCTGCGCTCGCGCACGGATCGCCAGGCCGCTCACCAGGAGCGCCACGCTCACCGCGACAATACGCTGCACAGCATCGCCCGGCGCAGCGCTCAAAAATGCGATACCGGCGAGCGCCGCCAGCAGCACACCTGCTGTAAGCAGAGCAGACCAGCGATCGTTGGCTATCGATTTTCTCGTGTGGTTCGCCATTGCGCGCATTATACATGACCGCTCTCGTCGCCGTATGCACCACGTCGCCATGCACCCGTTTCCAAATACTATCCAAACACACAATCACACGAAAGCGTGATATGCTCTGTGTGTGAGCCATACAGGCTCTTCGGTTGGGGAGTAGCCATCCGCAGTGTAGCGGAACCGCGCGTCGTCAGTCCGGCAGTGTGCCCGGCGCGCGGGTCGTGAGCGGCACGACAGGCAAGACCATCGCGATGTGTTGACGCCGTGAGGGTCTTGTGTTGTGTAAGACCACGTAGCTGGAGGTGCTCCCCATGACGCAGCTTTCCCCTTCACAACCCACACCGGGCAGCCTGCCC
>JAYUYF010000821.1:0-2456 GCA_043752605.1 Roseiflexaceae bacterium | reverse complement strand
TAAACCCGAATAATCCGACCGGCACGATCCTCGGCGCGCACGAGATGCAGCGCATTGTGGCGGCCTGCGCACGGGTGGGTGCCTGGCTCCACGCGGATGAAGTGTATCGCGGCACCGAGCACGATGGCCACGAGACACCAGGCTTCTGGGGCATGTACGACCGCCTGATCTGCACCAGCAGCCTGAGCAAAGCGTACGGGCTGGCGGGGCTGCGGATCGGCTGGGTGCTGGCCGCAGTGCCGACGATCGAGGAGATCTGGCGCCGCCACGAGTATGCGGTGATCGCCGCTGCCGCGCCGAGCATGACGCTGGCGACACTGGCGCTCGAACCTGCACGGCGCGCGCTGTTGCTCGCCCGTCAACGCGAACTGACGCTGGCTGGCTGGCAGGTGCTCCACGACTGGCTGCCCGCACAACACGACCGCTTCAGCGTGCGCCCGGCGGCAGCGACCGCGATCGCGTTTGTGCGTTATCACCTGCCGATCCTGTCGCTCGATTTGACCGAACGCGTGCGACGCGAGGCCTCGCTGCTGGTGGCGCCGGGTGTGATGCTCGGCTCAGAGCAGCATCTGCGGATCACACTCGGCTATGCGCCCGACAAAATCCGTGCGGCGCTCGATCGCCTCGGCACGATTGCTGCACGGGTGGAGATTGAAAATGGATAATTGAATATACATCCATTTATTCGATCTTTATGCCCTCGGGGCCTTTGTGGTGCAAATGGAACAGATCGAGAGGAGCGACGAAGTGGGTTTTCTGCGTAATCTGTTTGGCGGGAAGCGCGACGACGCGTACCAGCAGTTGCTGGCGGCGAGTATGGCCGAGTTGCAGGCAAAGACCGCCGCGCACGACAGTCTTATACATATCAGCGAATCGAGCTGGGCAGTTGATCAGGACGCGGGCACGATCGTGTTCACGCGTGCCGATCGCACCACCGCCACCTGCCCGGTACAGATCATTGGCACCTACAACACAGTAGACGGCACGTTTCTCTGGTGCTGGGATCACCCCTCGGTGGTGCCGCCGCTCGACGCGCACGCGCGCATTTGCCATGACTACGGTGTGCAGCACAATGTCGCCCAGCTCACCACCCGCAAACTGACGTGCAGCGAAGATGAAGCCTGGCAATTGACCGCGCTGGCGTGCAAGCTGAACGAGGCACAGGGTGCATACCGTGGCCCGGCCGGCACGACACTGGTGTTCATGACGTTTGGCACGGTGACGCTGGCGGGCGCAGCTGATGCGACACTGCACGCGCGTGAACACCCGGCAGCCGGGCTCGATCCTGTGGACGCGCCCGACGTGCTGCAATTTGTGCACGCCTACCACGCCGAACAGTTTGCCCACGACCAGGTGTACCATGCTGCGCACACGACCGATGATGATGCATTGACAAAGATGGTCGACACAAAACTCGCGGTATACGCGCGCTACTGGCGGCGCGATGATACGTACTGGGAGCCGGTCTCGGTGGGCAATCCCTCGGAGTACGAGCCGGCGCGCAGCAGCGACTGGACGGTGTACCGCATCAACGACGTGCGCTACCGCGTGGCTTACAACCGCGACATCGGTGGTTTGCTGCAATTACCCTACGCCTACGACGTGCAACGCTTCGCTGATGGCCTGCGGATCATCGACGCGACGACCTGGCACAGGCGACAGATCGCTGGTGTTGTTCACCACAAAGAACACAAAGGCCCCAAAAGATGAGACGACGAGGTTACGTCGCGGCCCAAACAAATGAACATCGTGGATTCAATTGACACTTGCGTGAGCTGACAGTCTCTGGTACCGAACATATATCCTGTCTTTGTGCCCTTCGCGGCTTTGTGGTGCAGTAACTGTGCCCTACCACAGTGTCAGTTGTTCGGCCACCGGCGCGCGCGCGGTGTAGCGGCGGCGCACGACATCGGGTGTGGGGCCGAAGAAGCGCCCATTGAACGCAAGGAAATCGGCGGCGCGCAGCGCGGCGCTCCCCAGCACGCGCAGTTGCTCGGGCTCGCGGAAGGTCGCATCGCGCCGCAGGCGTAGCAGCCGCCGCACCCCGAGCGGCCCGAGGCCCGGCACGCGCAGTAGCGCTTCGGGCGCGGCGGTGTTGATTTCGACCGGGAAGCGCTCGGGATGCGCCAGCGCCCAGGCGAGCTTGGGATCCTGCCCGAGCGGCAGATCGCCCGCCGCATCGTAGGGCAGCTCATCGTGCAGAAAGTGATACTGGCGCAGCAGCCAGTCGGCCTCGCGCAGGCGGCGCTCGCGCACATACGGCGTGGGAAGTTCACCCGCGCGCGGCGTGCCGGGCGCGGGGCGGAATGCGCCGTAGTAGACGCGCGCGAGCCCAATGTCGCGCAGCAGCCACGCGGTTGTCAGCAGCAGGTCACGGTCGCTCTCGCCCGCTGCGCCCACCACAAACTGGGTGGCGAGCCCGGCGCGAAACGCCTGCGGATCGGCGCGCCGCAGAT
>JAYUYF010000820.1:0-2461 GCA_043752605.1 Roseiflexaceae bacterium | reverse complement strand
CCGGCGATGCACCACTGCTGGCGACCTGGCAGTACGGGCTCGGGCGCGCCGCCGCGTTCACCAGCGATGCAGGGGCCAAATGGACAACCGCCTGGACGCGCAGCAGCGATTTTGCCCGCTTCGCGACGCAACTGGCAGACTGGGTGCGCCCGGCGCGCGGCGATGACCGGCTGGCGGTCAGCGCGCAGGCCAGCGATGGTGGCACCGCGATCAGCGCGCAGGCCAGCGATGCGGGCGGCCGCCCGGCCAGCGGTCTTGTGATCGAGGCCACGGTCTTTATGCCACAGGGCGAGCGCGTGGTGCCGCTGCGCGAAGTGCAACCCGGTGTCTACCGCGCCGAGATCGCGGATATACCCGCTGGAGCCTACCCGGCGGTGCTCGCCGCGCGTGATGCCAGCGGCCAGCCATACGGCCAGATCATCGCCGGGATCGTCGTGCCGCCCGAGGCCGAGTTTGGTGCGCCCGGCGATGCGGGGCTGCTCGAAGATGCCGCCCGTATCACGGGTGGTCTGGTCAACCCGCCCGCACCCGGCCTCAGCCCTGGCCGCGGCGGGCGCGGCGCACCACAGCCGCTCGCCATGGCGTTACTGCTGCTGGCGCTCATCCTGCTGCCGTGCGATGTTGTGCTACGGCGGCTGGCGCGCCGTGCCGGGCGGGTGGGGGCCAGCGCACGGCGCGCGGATGGGGCGCGGGCGGCACCCGCCGACGTAGGGCCGAAGCAGCGCTTCGACCCTACGGATCCCGCCCCTCGCCCAGATGATGCCCGCCGTGCGGCGTTGCGCGAACAACAGGAGCAGGCGCGGCGTCGGGCGCGTGGCGCGGGCGGCGATGGCGACGCGTGATGCGGTCGTGACGGTGATGGGTGGCGGTGGCATGTAGGGCCAAAGCAGTGGGACGCGGCGGAGGACGCGGGGGACGCGGGGACGCGGCGGAGGACGCGGCGGCGGGATTTCGTACGGACGCAGCATGCTGCGTCCGTACAGCCCGCCATCACCCGCCGCCGCCCGTCCGATCATCGCCGCCACGTGGGCCAACCGTCCGCTCCCGCACTGCTGCTTGCGCGCGCTGCAAACGGTGGTACACTATGCCAATTCGTGAACCAAAGGAGCATGCAGGTGGATCTGCGCATCATCGGCGGCCGTGTGGTCACCGCGAGCGGTGTTCGTGCCGCCGATATCGCGATCACGGCGGGCAAGATCACCGCCGTTGCTGCGCCTGGCACGCTGCCCGCAGCCACGCAGACGATCGACGCGAGCGCGATGCTGGTGTTACCCGGCGCGATCGACACGCACTTTCACTGCCGCACACCTGGCTACGATGCGCGTGGCGATTTCTACAGCGAGACGCGTGCGGCGGCGGCGGGTGGTGTGACGACAGTGTTCGAGATGCCGATCTCAAACCCTGGCTGCGCCACACCCGCGATCTTTGCAAACCGCCGCCGCCTGATCGAGGAGCAGGCGGTAATCGATGTGGCGCTCTACGGCGCACCCGGTACGCTGATCGCCGCCGATGTGCGTGGTATGGCGGCGGCGGGGGCGATCGCCTTCAAGATTTTTATGCACCGTGCGCCGCTCGGCCGCGATGATGAATTTATCGGTATCTGCCTCACCAGCGATGAGCAAATCTACCAGGCGCTGGCGCTGACAAAACAGACTGGGCGGCGGCTGGTGGTGCACTGCGAAAGCGATGATATGCTCGAAGCCGGGATCGCGCGCCTGCGTGGTCAGGGCCGCACTGATCCGGCCGCCCACCCCGAATCACGCCCGCCGATCGTCGAGGCGGTGGCGGTTGCGCGCCTGCTCACGCTCGCCGAAGCGCTGCGCGCGCCAGTACACGTGGCGCACGTGAGTTGTGCACTGGCGCTCGATGTCGTGCGGCGCTTCCGCCGCGCCGGGGTGGATGTGACCGCCGAGACCTGCCCGCACTACCTGTTCTTTGACGATCAAGACTTCTTGCGGCTCGGCGCGTGGGCCAAGATCAACCCGCCGATCCGCAGCACCGAAGACTGCGCGGCGCTCTGGGAAGGGCTCGCCGATGGCACACTCGATCTGGTGACGACCGACCATTCGACGTACTTGCCCGAGGAAAAAGAGCGTGGCGCGCACGATATCTGGCGCGCACCATCAGGGGCACCAGGTGTGCAGACGCTGCTGCCGCTCATGATCTCGGCGGCGCTGCGCGGCCAGCTGGAGCTCACCGATGCCGTGCGCCTGATCAGCAGCGCCCCCGCACGTGTCTTTGGCCTCACCGGGCGCAAAGGTGATCTGGCGCCCGGCTATGATGCCGATGTCTGCATCTATGACCCGCGCGACCCGTGGGTGTTTACCCGCGAACGCATGGTCAGTCAGGCCGCCGATGTCGATCAGCTCTACCGCGACATGACGTTTCAAGGGCGCGTCGTGACGACGATCGCGCGCGGGCGCGTGGTCTTTGCCAATAATCAGGTGCAGGCCGCCCGCGG
>JAYUYF010000819.1:0-6258 GCA_043752605.1 Roseiflexaceae bacterium | reverse complement strand
TTATTGCTGCATTTTCGCAACCGTCAGGCCTACTGGCCCTGGTATCATCTGCGGCACGTATTCGCGCGGCTGCCAGCGGGCCGCGTGCGTCACTGGGCGCTGCACTTCAGCACTCCGCTCGGTCTGCGCCGGAGCGACCAGCCCTTCGAACGGGTCTATGCGCCCGCCGAAATCCGCGCACTGCTTGCGCACGCGGGGCTACAACCCGTGGCACGCGCCGGAGCAATGATGTTGCCGATGGTCTGGCTGCCCGAATTGCCCACCTTGGTACACGCGCTGGCGCGCGCCGAACGGCCCTTTCGGCAACTCCCGCCGTGGCGTCGCCACTATCAGCTCCTCTACGTCTGTGAGACACCATGACCGGGCTGCACACCATCGCCCGCCAAAGCCTGCGCACGCTCGGTATGAGTGTTGTCCAGGTGTTGCTTGGTCTGATCACCTCGGTCATTGTCGCGCGTGCGCTCGGCCCGCAGGAGCGTGGCATCTATGCGTTGTTTGTGCTGATCGCCACCGGACTGGCGACGCTGCTCAACCCGGGTATCTACGCGGCGGCAAACTATTTTGTGGGTACGGGCCAGCTCACACCCGCCGCTGGCTACCGCGCGACGCTCGATCTCGCGGCGCTGACTGCGGTGCTCGGCGCGGCCGCAGCCATCCCTGCGGCGTGGGTGCTCGGCTTACCCACACCCGCAGGCTTCGCCGCAGCACTGGCCGCGCTGACCCTCGCACAGATAGTAATCAATTCCTTCAACGGGTTGTTCTACGGTGCCGGGCGCGTTGCCGCGATCACGCGCTGGAAGATCGTGTGGGCTGCGCTTGTATGTCTGGCATTCGTGCTGGCTGCGGTGGGTGGCACAGATGCGCTCGCGTGTGCCTGGCTGTTTGCGATGCTCAACGCCATCGACGCGATCGCGGTCATCGTCCTCTTTCGGCGGAGTATCACCGTCGAGCAGCCACCGACCGGGAGCGCGCGCGCGATGTTGCGGTACGGTATTCCCGTCTACGCATCGCGCGCGCTGCTGTTTCTCGGGCAGCGTCTCGATGGTTACCTGGTCTTTCTGCTGGCCGGGGCCGCAGCGCTGGGCCAGTACGGCATCGCGGTCACCCTGGCCGAGCAGATCTGGTTGCTGCCAACATCGGTCGGGCTGATCATGATGGCAACGATTGGCAAGCTCGATACGCAGGCGGCGGCTGGCGCGACAATGCGTGTCATTCGTACCGCCACTGCGCTGATCATTCCGGCGGCGATCGTGCTCCTGATCTGTATTCCGCTGCTGGTGCCACTGCTGTACGGTGCGCCCTATACGGCGGCTGGTTTTGCATTCCTGCTGTTGTTGCCCGGCACCGCACTTGTCGGGTTGTGCAATCTGGCCGAACCGTTTTTTCAGTCGCGGGGGCGGCCAGATATTCCGTTGCTGACGTGCGCCGCTGGATTGGGGTTGAATTTGACGGGTAATCTGCTGCTGATTCCGCAACACGGCATGCTGGGCGCGGCGGTCGCCGCCTCGGTGGCCTATAGCATCCAGGCTGCTATCACGCTCGTGCTGTTTGTTCGGATGGGCGAGGTGCGCTGGCGCGAACTCCTGGGGCTCGACTACGCCTACCGCGCAATCGGGTGCGCGGTCATCGCGTGGGTAGCCACGATGCGGCGGGTGTCGTGAAACAGCTGATCTGGCTCATTGCAGTGCTCTGGCTGCTGCTGCCAGCTCCTGCGCACGCGGTGAGCGATGTGCAGGTGCGCTATGTTGGCGCGCCCACGCTGGAGGAACTGATCGCGGGTGCTGCCGGTACCGGCACGCTGCTGTACGAACGCGATGGGCGCGTCTTGCTGGCGGTGCAACTCACGAAAGCAGCGGGCGCGACGAGCGCGAGCGCCGCGATCTATGATGTGCCAGCGGGTACAGATGCCGTGCCGCTGCTGGTCGAACCGACGCAGGTACGCTTCCCTGCGCGCAGTCTCCCTGCGGTGACGATCACCAGTCTCGATGGCTGGTGGCTGCGCGATGACCGCCCAAGTGCAAATCTTGATATCCTCGTGCGCGGCCAGGTATACGCGATGTGGGGCGGTGCATACGAACGCGAGACCGGCCCCGCGATGTGGACCGCGCGCGTGCAGCCGGGCGAGCCCGCCGTGAAAATCGAAGCGCGCGACCCGCACGGCGATGGTGTCGCGCTGTACGAATACCGTGATCTGTTGCCAGCATTTCCGGGCCGCGCCTACATTCGCAGCAACTATGCCGAACGGCGCTGCGCCCGCACCAGCCGCCGCGATGCCGGGATCTCACCAGCCTGGCCATTTATTGGTGATCGGCAATCGTATGAGCAGCGCGCCGACGTCCAATCGCCGCCGGTGATCGTCGACTGGAACCAGGGTCGGATCACACACGTGGCCGAGTTGGTCACGGCGCGCCATCAGTCGTGCGCATACGTACTCTACTCGATCTCGCCACTGGTGCGCGGCCAGCACAATACGCCAAATTTCGAGAGCCCATTCGCATTTTACACCCTCAGCGAGACGCAGACTGGTCTGCCAGATCTGGTGCTGCGCACCGAACGATATCCGGCGGGCGATCCGATTTCGGCACAGATGGACGGTCGCTTGCAACAGGGACGCCGCGCGCCACGCGAGTTGCAGGTCATTCGCTACTCGTGGCGCGAAGACGGCGGTGATGCGAGCTGGGATAGTAAAGTTGAGGTGTACGGCTACCATACCTATACCGGTACGACTCGTCTCGCCGACGGGCAGACGACGGTCGACGCGCCCGAGTATGCGGCGTTTCCGAGTTGGGTGGCGCGCCGCAGCTGGCCAGCGGTGACGTTTGTCGATACCGAGACCGAACGCTATGTCTCGACCGAAGGCATTTACGACTGGTCGCCGCGCGATATCGGCCTCGCGTATCTGTTTGGCTGGAGTATCGTGCCCCAACGCGACCTGTACGCGACGATCAAGCCCGGGCTCCGCGGCGAATATCGTTTCACCCGCGACCTGCCAGTCCAGTTGTATCTGAGCGGTATCGACGGGCGGCTTCATCTGCGCGATGCCGAGCACGGCGTCTGGCAACTCGATGATCAGCAGCAAATCCGTCTCAGTCGTATTGGTGACACACCATATCTCAACAGCTGGCAACGCGTGGCGGCCGATGGCACGACGCACGAACTGCTCGCCGCCGTCGATGGACACCTGCTGACAAGCGGCCCGACGGGGTTGCTGATCCGCCGCGCGCGCTATGATCTGGCACAACGTGAGCTGCCCCTGCCACAGGATGCGGCGTCGCTCGCCGAACTCCGCGCCATACGCGCCGCACAGCAGCACGATCTGCGCGCGCCCGATAACTTGCGCGCATGGGTCGATCGCTTCACCGGGCCGAGCGTCGTGATCGATGGCGCGCGCATCCGCCACGTGGAGCAGCAACGCGGCGTCCTCCGCGCGGTGATCGATATCCTACCGCAGTCGGTCGTCCGGCGTAGCGATTTGTTCAAGATACCCGGTGCCGGGCAATATGTTATCCAGTACGACGGCGCGTGGTCGATCGTACCACTCGGCGACACAGCGACGCAGGTGAGCGTGACAACCGAGCCGCTGATCGCGTTGCAGGCGAGCCGGGTACTGGTCACCATCACACGCGGCGGCGTCGGTAGTGATCGCGCCAGTGTCGAGTTGCTCGCCGGCCGACCGGCTGCGGAGCTTGTATCCATCGCCCGGCGCGAGACCGCGCTCCCGGCCGACGAGCCCGTCGATCTCGTGCTCGGCTGGGCACCACCCGATGCTGGCCCGTGGCGGCTTGTCGCGCGCGTCAGCACGCCAGAAGACAACAGCACCACGGCTGGCGAGGTGACGGGTACCGCACAACCCACCAATGCAACCTACCGTGCAAGTCTTCGTGCGCCAGAGGTGCTGCTAGTGCTGGTTGGGGCATTGCTGATCGGCGTGACGAGTACCGCCGCCGGGTGGCGTGATCGGCGGCGGCAGCATGGCTAGTACCACCAGAAATCACGATCGCCAGGCGTGGATCCCGGTGCTGCTGGCGATCGGCGTAAGCGCAATTGGGTTTGCGTTTGTCGTACGAACAGAAGGCCGCTGGGCCGAAAACGATTCGGCGCTCTTCACCGAGGCATTTCGCGCCATCGCGCACACCGCACGGCTGACGCCGCCAAACGGAGAAGTCTACAGCGGTGGGTATCTGTATCAACTCCTCGGTGCCTGGCTGATGGCCGCCACCGGATTTGACGCGGCGGCGCTCCAGCAATTTGTCATGCCGGCACTGCTCGGGCTCACCCTGCCTGCGGCGTGGGCTGCCATGCACGCGTTGACCGGCAGCCGCGCCGGGGCGGCGCTGGGATCAGCATTGCTGTTTGCGCAACCCGAATTCTTGTTTGTGCTTCTGCGCAGTTCGCACGAAAAATACAGTCGTGTATTGTTCTTGTTATTGCTGTTCTGGATCGCGCACGCGATGCGACAACGGAGCGCCTACGCGACCAGCGCAATCTGTTGCTATCTGACACTCTTTGCGCTGATCGCAGCAAACGCATTTCTCGCGCACTCGTTCACCGTTGCACTGCTGATCGTGCTGGTGCTCGGCTGGCTCGTCACCCGCGATACCCAGATTGTCCGGCGCGTCGCCTATACACTTGGTATCAGCTTCGGGCTTGTGTACTTGATGATGTTTGTTATTTATCCGACATCGGGTGAGCTGTTGCGGGTCGTCGAGGGCATTATGCAACGGCTGCGGCTGCTCTTTTTTGCTGTCGATCCCGGCAGCACAACGCCATACGCACAGGTACAGTCGGCCTGGATCAGCCTGCCAGTCTATCTGCTGCTGAGCCTGGCGAACTGGTTGACGCTCGCGGCGGGTTGCGGGATCTGGCTGGTGGCGGCGGTGCGCGCCGTGCGCGGGCAGCTGCCAGAAGACCCGGGGGAGCGACTGATGCTGTTACTGTTCACCGCGTTTGGTATACAGGGAGCGCTGGCGATCATCGCCGATCTCAGTGGTGCGATCGGCGGCAACTTGCAACTGCGGCTGCTGCCATCACTCGCGATCATCGCGGTGGGGTTGATCGCGCGCGCGCTGACAACCTGGCAACCGCAGCAGCGGGCGCGCGTCATCGCACGCGTCGGCCAGAGTGTCCTCGCGGTACTGGTGGTACTTGCGGTGCTCAAAGCCACCAACGAACCGCTGGTCAGCAACAAGTGGGTTTTTTACCGCCCCGACGAGCTGGCGGCGCTCGATTGGGCCGATATACACCTCGGTGAAGGTTCGGTCTGGACCGAATTCGACGATCGCCTGACGGCCGCATACCGCACGGCGCGTGGTGCGGCCCTGGATCGCGAGCGCTTCACCGGCTTTGTGCCAAAAGTCGATACCCGCACGTTTCTTTTGAGCGAGGTCATCGTGCAACGCGCAGCGCGGCTGCAGCGGCCGGTACCAATCGATGTCGATGCCCACCGGGTCTACGACAATGGCGCGAGCCAATTGTATCGTAGCCGCGCGCATACGATATACCAGCGCTGATGCGAGTAGGCATTCTGACATACGGGCTCGATCGCAGCCCGACGGGTATTGGGCGCTACGTCGGTGCCATGATCGACGCGCTTGCGGTGCTGCCCGATGGGCCCGAACTCGTGTTGCTCACGACCGAACGCGCCGACCCCGACGGACGCTGGGATCGGCTGGCGCGTGTGGCGCTGCCCGGCTGCCGCACGCTCCCTGCGCTGATGACCTGGGGCAACGCGGTGCTCAGCGAGGTGGCACGCCGCAACCGCCTGGATATCATCCACGATCCAAACGGGATCGCCCCGTTCTTCGGGCCAGCGCACGGCGTCGCCCGCGTCGTCACCCTGTTTGACGCGTGCCCATACGTCTCACCCGAGACCCACAACGCGCTCGACACCTGGCGCTACCATCACATGCTGCCACGCACCGCACCACGCGCCGATGTCGTGCTCACGATCAGTGAGACCTCACGCCGTGATCTGCTCCGTTACTTGCCGCTCGACCCGGCGCGGCTGCACGTGACGAGCTGTGGTGTTGCGCCACGCTTTGCACCCGTGGCAAACCCGCAGATGGCACTCGCGGCGCTGGGGATCAGCCAACCCTACGTGCTCTACCTGGGTGGCATCAATGCCCGCAAGAATATCGCGACGCTGCTGCGCGCCTTCGCGCGCGTGCGTGCGCTGGTGCCGGCATTGACGCTCGTGATTGGCGGGGCGCGGCAGTGGCGAACGAGCGGTCTCGATGCGCTTGCCGCGCACCTGCACCT
>JAYUYF010000818.1:0-2462 GCA_043752605.1 Roseiflexaceae bacterium | reverse complement strand
GCAGCGTGGGTAACGGCAGCGTGCGCCTGGCCTGGAGCCCGGTGCCGGTGGCGGCGATCGGCACAACCAGTGGCTACCAGATTGTGTACACCAGGATCCCGGCTGGTGCCAACAATGCTGCCGAGGGTGCGAGCCCGATCAGCGTGCCAGCAGGCACCACATCGTTCCAGCTCTCCGGGCTGAGCCCCGATGCACAGTACACGATCACCATCCGTGCGATTGGCAGCAGTGGTACGGGCAATTCGGAGCTGTTCACCGTCACGCCGGACGTGAAGCAGATTCATCTCCCGTATATCGGGAAGTAGGGTGGCGCGGACGGCCGCAGCATGCTGCGGCCCCACAGGCGGACGGACGACGACGGGCGGACGCAGCAGCTGCCGTCCGTCCCCACAGGCGGCGTGCGGCGTGCGGCGGCGCGGGCGGGGGCGGGGGCGGCGGGCATGTGCACGGGCGCATCACGATGCGCCCCGACGGGATCTTGCGCCGCACGCCGATCGCCCCTATACTGCGCGGCGTGACCACCACCACGCCAACCACTCGCCTGCCGCTCCTGACGTATCTGGTACTGGGCCTCCTCACGTTGTTGCCACGCGTGATCGACCTGGGCGGATTTGTGACGGGTGATGAATCACTGTTCTGGATGCGTCGTTCGCAGGTATTCCTCGATGCGATCAGCACCGGTGATTATGCCGCCACCGCGATCTCGACCCACCCGGGCGTGACGACCATGTGGCTTGGCGCGCTTGGTATCCTGCTACGCGACTGGCTCGACGCCACGGGCCTGGTGCCCACCACCAATTTTGCCACCGCCCTGACGATGTTTCGCCTGCCGGTGGTGCTAATCCACACGCTGGGCGTGCTGCTGGGCTACCGCATGATGCGCCGCCTGCTCGCACCCAGCATCGCGTTGCTCGCGGCACTGCTCTGGGCGCTCGACCCGTTTACCATCGCATACAGTCGCATGCTGCACGTCGATGCGTTATGCGGCACCTTTGCCATACTCAGTGTGCTGGCGCTGGCGTGTGCGCGCGAGCAGCTGCGCCCGTCGGTGTGGCTGCTCGCGAGTGGTACGGCGGCCGGGCTGGCGCTGCTGAGCAAATCGCCCGCGCTGGTGCTGCTACCGTGCGCGCTGCTGCTGGTGGGTGTGGCGGCCTGGGAACGGCGTATGGCCCACCCGGCGTGGCGGCGACGCGCGCTCGGCGGCCTGCTGGTGTGGGGGGCGGCGCTGTTGGCGATCGTGATGATGCTCTATCCCGCGCTGTGGGTGGATCCACGCGCGGCGCTGACGCGGGTGCGCGACGGCGTCGAGGCTGAGGGTGCCAGCCCACACGTGGCGGGCAACTACTTTCTTGGCCGCGAAGACGATACACCAGGTGTGCTATTTTACCCGGTGGCGTGGGCGCTCCGCACCACACCGTGGGCGCTTGTCGGGCTGCTGTTGCTCCCCGCGCTCTGGCGGCGGCTGGCGGCACCAGAGCAACGTGCGCTGGCGGCAGTCGGAATGTTTGCGCTGGCACTCACCTGCGGCCTGACGCTGTTTGAAAAAAAACTCAATCGTTATGTCATGCCAGCAGCGCCAGCGATTCAGATGCTGGCCGCCGCCGGGCTGGTGGGCTGGCTGCGCCGCCCGGCGCTGCGCACCACGCTGATAGCGGCGGTGGGGGCTGGTGCGCTGGCGACGGTCGTCAGCATACATCCGTACAGCATCGCATATTTTAACCCGCTGCTCGGTGGCCCGGCGGCAGGGCCGCAGAACTTTCTGGCTGGCACGGGCGAGGGACTGGAGCAGGCGGCAGCCTGGCTGGCGGCGCAACCCGATATCACCGGCGTGGTGACCATCAGCCCGATCGCATCCTCGATCCAACCCTACATGCCCGATCGGGCACAGATCATCAACCCGACTGGCGCCGGGTTGCCGCACAAAACCGGCTACGCGGTCGTGTATCTACGCCAGACACAACGCGCGCAAATCTTCCCACCCTTTGATACGTTTGTCGGGCGCGAGGTGCCGCTGCACACGGTGCACGTGCTGGGGGTGCCGTATGCCTGGATCTACCGGGTGCCGCCCGTACCCGCGCAGCCGCTACTTGCCACGTTTGGCGCGGCTGCGGCGCTGCGTGGTAGTGATTTGCCGCATAGCACCGCCGCGGGAACCACACTGACGTTTCCGCTCTACTGGCGGACGCAGGCACCACGGGCAAACACCAATCTGTTCGTCCACGTCTATGATGCACAGGGGCGACGGGTGGCGCAGAGCGACCTGCCGCTGACCCTCGACCCGACACCCGGCCGCTACACGACCATCCCGGCGGCGGCTGCGCTGCCCGCCGACCTGCCGCCCGGAACCTACCGCGTAGTACTCGGCGTCTACGATGCCACGACCGGGGCGCGGTTGCCCGTGGAAGGCGCGGCATTTAATCCGGCGGTGGGCGGCGCGGACGCAGTGTTGGTGGGCGCGGTGC
>JAYUYF010000817.1:0-2464 GCA_043752605.1 Roseiflexaceae bacterium | reverse complement strand
TCGTCCCCTCAAATCCGGCCTGCGCGGGCGGCCCGAGCGGCGCGCCAAGCTTGCCCGCTACCGCCTCCTGATGGAACGGCGCGCGCGCATCAAACGGTGCGGCCCCCGGGTTGTAGCTCTCGGCCCACAACGCATTCGCCAGCGCACCCGCCGCCGTCTCGCTCAAGCGGCGGATGTCTGACCAGTCGATCCTGGCCTCCGGGTTGGCGACCGGGATGTACAGCGTATCAGCAGCAAACACTTGCAACGAGTAGACTGCGCCCTCGACCGTAATCCGGTAGGCACCACTGAGCGCAGGCCCGAGCCGCAACGATGCCGCGCGCTGGTGCGTCGCCCAGCTGGGTTTGAAGCCGGTCACGCCGCTCGTGGCCGCACCACCCGCCAGCGCGGCCGCATAGCTCGATTCGAGCAGCGCAAATTCGACCGTGCCAGGCGCTGGGATGCCGCCCGCCAGCAGCGCGCTCAGGCTCTGCACACCAGCCCAGTTCTCACCCTCATTGAAGGCAGTATCACGCGCAAAATGCTGGTAGTTGTAGGTCTTGCCGCCCACGCTCAGCCATTGCGTAAGCTCGCTGCTCTTCGCCAGCGCGGCACCCATTGTGTGCTTGGCGGCGTGCAGATGAAACGCCCCACCTGCGTTGAAGCCATTGCCACGCCGTTTGTAGGCCAGATCGGTCAGCCAGATCCAGAGCCGCACAGCTGCCGCCGGGTCGGCTTCGATCTCGGCGAGCGACCGTGCCTCCGCAAGCAAGGCTGAACCCGGTGGCGGCGGGAGCGTCACAGGCTCGACCGGCAGCAAGGTGCCAAGCCGACTATCGCCCACCGGCGCCTGCCAGCGCATCAGCGCCGCATCTGCCATCAGGCCGTGGCGCTCGCCGAGCAGCGCGAGCAGTGCGGCCAGTGCCTGCTGCTGCTCGGGTGTATCGCCGGGTGCGGCCAGCATGATACCAATACTGATCTTGTCAATATCGCGGCGGCGGCTGAGCACCGCGAGACCGCTGTGGCGCGCGGCACGCGTATCGGCGACTAGCCGTGTGATGTCGCCATCGGCAGCGATCACATAGTGCGGTGCGCGTTTGGCGCCGGCGGCGCTGGCGGCGGCAATGATCGCTGCTGCGGTGCGCGGATCATCGTGCAGCACAACCAGTGTGATTGTGGCACCACGACGCGTCATTTGCGCAGTACGGGCGGCGGTCGCTTCGCGGATCGACAGATCGGTCATCGGCATTTCTCCTCAGCAGGCTTCAGGGCTGAACTGCTGCTATTGTAGAGGAGAACACCCGCGCGCGGCAACTGCGTAGTTCAGCAGGGTAATACACGCGCAAAGCCCGCTTGCGCGGGCTTTGCAGCGATGTGTGTTACCAGGCATAAGCGCGATGGCAACAATATGGGTCTTACTCGAGTTCGCGCGCGCGCCAGCCGCGGTCGCTCTCCTCGACACTGACCCGCACGGTGTCACCGGCCTGCGGGTCTTCGGGCAACTGGCGGAGCAATGTGCCATGCACATAGACATCCTGGCCACCCTCGATCAGCCGCACAAACATGAAACGGCCGTCGGGTGCGACCTTGACAACCGTCGCGTCGACCATGCCAGCTGGCAACGGGCCAGACGGCGCGCGCTCAGTGCGCTCGGCGCGATACCCGCCGCCGCCGCCACCGCCACCGCCGCCGCCGCCGCCGCTACCATAGCTGCGATCGCTGCTGTAGCCACCGCCGCCGCCGCCGCCGCTGCCATAACTGCGATCGCTGCTGTAGCCACCGCCGCCGCCACCGCCGCTCGTGGATTTACGGGCACGGCGGCAATTCGCACAGCGCGTGGGCTCATTGGTAAAGCCCTTCTGTGCGTAGAACTCTTGCTCGCCGGCGGTGAACACAAACGGCTCGCCACAATCGCGGCAGCTGATGGTCTTATCCTGATACATGTACATCTCCAGGTAGTGAATTGGTCCAGGCTTCCACAGGGTAAACGTCGTAAACTGCCAGAGTATCTGTATACATCCTCCTCACCGTGTCTCGTACGATACAGTGTACACGCTTCGGCAGGTTGCTGCCAGTAAAAAATGGGTAAATTTATGCGTTTTTACCCGGATCTTCCGCTATAAATGATAGTTGGTATCATTACTTGATATTGTAGCGCACTACAGACTGGCTGTCAAGCTATTTGACAGAAGACAGGCTTCACGGTACTATACCGTGCTGGAGACGGTACGCCTGTAGAGCTGCCGTACAGGTTGGCGCGTCCGGCCTGGGCTACGTTACGAAACTGAGGGACGACAATGGCGAAATGTGCGCTGACGGGGAAGCACGTCGTGTTCGGGCGCAACATTCGGCACCAGGCATCGGGTGGCTGGGCGCGTCGCGCGCCGAAGACCAATCGCACCTTCCGGCCGAATATTCACGCACACACGGTGTTTATCCCCGAGCTGGGTCGTGGTGTACGGCTGATGTTATCGGCCAAGGCACT
>JAYUYF010000816.1:0-2464 GCA_043752605.1 Roseiflexaceae bacterium | reverse complement strand
GCAGCGCCAGCAACTCACCGTGCGCAACCTGCAATGTAACATCCGCGACGGCAGCGCTGCCGGGGGTAAAACTGCGGCGGACACCTTCGAGGAAGATCTGTGCGCGCTCGCTCAACGTAGTGTATCCTTGAAAGATGGCACGCCCGGTGGTGCAGGGACGGTAGAGAAAGCGAAGCGAGCGCCGTAGCACGACGCTCGCCTGATTGGTACGGGAGACGGGAATCGAACCCGTGACTTGAGCTTGGAAGGCTCTTACGTTACCTCTACGCCACTCCCGCGTCTACATTGATTCTACTGCTCAGCGAGAGAAACGTCAAGCACATGCACACAATTGCTCCAGACACCCGCACCAACGAGCTGATGCAGCTCAATACCCGCGATCTGCTGAACGCGTTTGATCTGCAACACGCAGAGCCATTGCGCGTGCTATTTGGCGCACTGGCGCGGATTCCCGCCCATCGTTTCGCCCGCCAGCTGCTGGCGTTTGATACACTGCTCGGCCGTGAAGGGCCGCCCGCCGCAGGCCAGTTACTGCTCGATCAGTTCGCGCAACGCGTGACGCTGCAGGAGACCGCGCGCGTGCCGCAGAGCGGGCCGCTACTGGTGCTGGCAAATCATCCCGGCATGGTGGATGCGATGGCACTGTGGGTCGGCATTGGGCGACGCGATCTGAAAGTTATTGCCGCCGAGCGCCCATTGCTGCGCGCGCTGCCGCACGTCGTCGACCATCTGGTAATCATCGGCGATGCACCCGCCGCGCGCGCCAGTGCCCTGCGCGCTGCGGCTGCGCACCTGCGCGAAGGCGGCGCACTGCTGACCTACCCGGCGGGCAAGATCGAGCGCGATCCGGCGCTGCACGCCGATGCCGCGATCAGCCTGGCAGACTGGTCGGCCAGCACGCTGGCACTCGCGCGGCTGGCACCCGGCACGCGAATTGTGCCCGCCGCCGTGGGCGGCGTCATCTCGGCCACCGCGCAGCGCCATCCGCTGGTACGCCATATGCAGCAACGTGAGAAGCGCGAATGGGCAGCCGCCACACTCCAGATTTTGATTCCGACTCTGCGCGACACGCATACGCGTGTAATGTTTGGCACCGCGCTGACGCCCGCCGACATGCAGGCGCCG
Source organism: Roseiflexaceae bacterium (assembly GCA_043752605.1). Classification (GTDB taxonomy): domain Bacteria; phylum Chloroflexota; class Chloroflexia; order Chloroflexales; family Roseiflexaceae; genus JAYUYF01. The sequence goes on along the minus strand of JAYUYF010000816.1, from coordinate 1,339 downwards.
CTGGCGGCGGTGCGGGCGCAGATGCACGAGTTGCTGGCGGCGGTGCGGGCGATGGGCGCAGATGACACAATGGCCAGGTGACCGCATGTAGGAACGCAACATGCGATGTCCCTACAGGCGGCCCTCGATAAACGAATGGATTATGTGTATGCAAACACCAATTATCTGGGTTCATGCCGATTGCCTGAGCCCACGCGGACCGGCATTTGCGGCCAATCCTGATGCTGCCGCGATCTTTGTCTTTGACGAAGCACTGTTGCAGGAATATCAGATCAGCAGCAAGCGGCTGATGTTTATGTACGAGTGTCTGCTCGAACTGCCGGTCGTGATCCGGCGCGGTGATGTGGCCGCAGAAGTGCTGCGTTTTGCCGATCAGCACGGGGCGGATGGTGTGGTCACTACCGCGAGTGTGGCACCACGGTTTGCGAATATTCAACAGCAGATCGCGCGTACGCACCCGGTACAGGCGTTACCCGTCGACCCGTTTGTCGAGTACCCCGGCAGGCTTGATCTGAAGCGCTTCTCGCGCTACTGGAGCAAAGTCGAAGCGTACGCCTTTGGCCAGAAGCCGCTGTTTGATTGATGATGCAGATCGTCTACTTCAAACGCGACCTGCGGCTCCACGACCACGCGCCGCTGGCCGCCGCCGCCGCACGCGGGCCGGTGCTCCCGCTCTACATCGTCGAGCCATCGGTGGTGCGGGCCCGCGATTTTGACCCGGCGCACTGGACATTCCTGCGGGCATCGTTGCACGATTTGCGCGAGCGGCTTGCGACGCTGGGCCAACCGCTGGTGGTGCGTGTCGGTGAGGCGGTACCCGTCTTCGAGGCGCTGGCGCGCGCGCACACGATTGGCGCAATCTGGGCGCACGAGGAGACCGGCAACAACATCACCTACCTGCGCGACCGGGCGCTGCGGCGCTGGGCCCGGTCGCGCAGCATAACGTTCCACGAACTCCCCAACAATGGCGTGGTACGCCGGTTGCCCAGTCGCGACGACTGGCCTGGGATCTGGGAGTCGCGCGTACGCCAGCCGCAGGTTGCCACACCGACGGCGCTGATCCCGGTCACTGGTATCGCACCCGGCCCAATTCCCACGGGCGACGCACTGCACCTGGCGCGCGATCTGCGCCCGGGCGCACAACCTGGCGGTGAGACACAGGCCCACACAACGCTTGACGAGTTTCTGTTTGTGCGCGGTGGCAACTACCATCGGTCGCTGTCGAGCCCACTTATGGCCATCACGGGCTGTTCGCGCCTGAGCCCGTATCTCACCTGGGGCAATCTCTCGGTGCGTCAGGTTGTACACGCCACTCGCGAGCGGCTCGCTGCCGTCGCCG
>JAYUYF010000815.1:0-6265 GCA_043752605.1 Roseiflexaceae bacterium | reverse complement strand
CACGGCCGATTGAAGCAGCGCTTGGCACAATTTTGCGCCACAACATCGCCGATGCCAGCGGTCGCAAGGCGTTTGGCAAAGGACACCGGCTACGTGCCGATGATCTGCCCGCGCTTGTGGCACTGGGCATCGCAGCGGTGCGCGTCGCCATCGAGGATCCCGGCGATGTCGGCGAAAATGTGGCTGCGCAGCGTATCGCCGCCGCCGCGTGTGGCGGTGGCGTGCGGCCGATGCCGGTGGCGCACGGGCGGGTGAATGTGATCGCAGACGGTGATGGTGTGGTGACTGTCGATGTGGATGCTTTACTACGGCTCAACAATCTTGAGGGTGTCGCAGTGGCGACGCTGCGCAGCCACGCGCGTGTGACGCCCCGGCAGCGCGTGGCGACGATCAAAGTCATCCCGTTTGCACTGCCGGAGGAGACCGTCGCGGCTGCGGAGGTGTTGCTGTCTGCTGCGCCGCTGCTCGCCGCGCTGCCACTGGCGCGCCGCGAAGTCGGCCTGATCCTGGTCGGCAGCACCGCAGCGCGTGTCCGCATCGAAGCTGCCCTGTTTGCGCCGATCGCCACGCGTGTCAATGAACTGGGGTCGGCGATCGTCGCCACACGCTATGTCCCGGAAGACGAGACGCTGGTAGCCCGTGCGCTCCAGGACGTACTGGCGCTGGGTGTCGCGCTGGTAATCCTGGCAGGCGAAACATCGATCATGGATCGCGACGATGTCATCCCGGCCGGCGTGCGTGAAGCGGGCGGCACGGTGGAGCATTACGGCGCACCGGTTGATCCGGGTAACCTGCTGCTGCTGGCCTATCACGGCGCGGTGCCTGTGATCGGAGCGCCGGGCTGCGTACGGTCACGCGATGCCAATATTGTGGATCTGCTGCTGCCACGCTTGCTGGTGGGCGAACGCCTCACGCGCGCCGATATCGTGGCGTTGGGTCACGGCGGGTTGGTGTAGGGCCGCATCACGATGCGCCCCGGTCGTCCCTGCGGCTGGTACGGTAAGGGCGAAGCATTCTGGCTGCGGCTTGTAAGCCGCAGCCAGAATGCTTCGCCCCTACGAGTAGGGCCGCCACCCGCCGCCCTACTCGTACCGCAACGCCTCGATCGGCAGCAACATCGCCGCCCGCCGTGCCGGATAGTAGCCAAAACCGACGCCGATGACGCACGCAAACGCCAGCGCCAGCACCACGGCAAACCACGAGACGATCACGCCGAGGCCCGCCACCGCACCGATGATTAGCACCAACGCCAGCGCGCCGCCAACCCCGATCAGGCTGCCCACCAGGCTGATTGCGATCGCCTCGAGCACAAACTGCGTCAGCACATCGTTGTCGGTGGCACCCAGCGCCTTGCGTACACCGATCTCACGCGTGCGCTCCGTCACCGCCACCAGCATGATGTTCATGATCCCGATGCCACCGACCAGCAAACTGATGCCCGCCACCAACGCGATAAAGCCGGTGATTGCGCCGTTGATACCGGCCAGTACACCCAGGGCCTGGGTCGGCAGGTTGAGTTCGAAATCGTCGATCGCCGCTGCGGGGACATTACGCGCGCTCCTGAGCGTCTCGCGTACCAGCGTCTCGCCGCGGTTCACGAGTTGCTCACTCTGCAGACTCAGCAGGATGCTGGTCATCTGCAGGCCACGGCCTGGCAGATCCTGGTTGCCCGCGATCCGCAATCGTGCGGTGTTGACCGGTACAAACACGCGCCGATCGGCGGAGAATGGCCCGCCGGCCTCATTGAGCACACCAACAACCGTGAGTACCTTGCTGTTGACAGTAAGCGTCTGGCCGATTGCCGCCGCGAGATTCGCTTCGCCCTTGCCAAACAGATCCTCGGCCACCAGCTTCCCCAATACTGCCACGCGCGCCGAGTCAGCGTTGTCGGCGTCGGTCAGAAAGCGCCCGTGCGCGGCCGAAACGGTCTGTACCTGTTGATAGCCGCTGGTGGTACCGACCACCGTGGTCACGCTCGCTGCGCCGCCGTTCACCGCAGTGACGGGCAACGACAGTTCGGGCACAATTGTGCGAAAAACCGTTGGATTCTGGTCTACCAGCTGTGCGAGCGCCGCATAATCGCGCTCGGAGATTAGCCCGTAGCCCGGCACATCACGCGCGCCGACGGCCTTCGGATCGCCCGGCAGCACCGCGATCCGGCGCGTACCCAGATCGATAAACTGCTCGAACACCTGACCCTGGAGCGCGTTGCCCAGCGAGAGCACGGCGACGAGTGTCGCCGAGCCAATGATGATGCCAAGCATCGTGAGCAATGAACGAAATGTGTTGGCGCGCAGGCTATCAAACGCCATGCCGACCAGTTCACGAAACATGCACAAGCCTCCTTTCGTCCGCCAGCGCTTCGTTGTGTGCCGCCACACCATAGTATTCGTTGAGAATATTCTCGGTCAGCCGCCCGTCGCGCAGCCCGATCACACGATCCATCCGGCGACCGATCTCGGGGTCGTGGGTCACGACGACGATCGTCTGGCCCTGCTCGCGGTTGAGCGTGCGAAACAGTTCCATGACCTCGTTGCCGGTTTTGGTATCGAGCGCGCCGGTCGGCTCATCGGCCAGGATCATCGCCGGATTACCGACGATCGCACGCGCGATCGCCACACGCTGCTTCTGACCGCCCGAGAGCATCGCGGGCAGGCTGCCGAGTTTCTCACCGAGCCCGACGGTCTCGAGTACTTCGGTGGCGCGGCGGCGGCGCTCGGCGGGATCGACCCGCCCGTAAACCAGCGGCAATTCCACATTCTGCAGTGCGCTGAGTCGCGGCAACAGATTGAAATTCTGAAACACAAAGCCGAGCTTCTGGTTGCGCACCTGCGCCTGCCGATCGCGATCCAGACCGCTCACGTCTTCGCCATCGAGTAGGTAGCTGCCGGAGGTCGGTACATCAAGGAGCCCGATGACGGTCATCAGGGTGCTCTTGCCGCTCCCCGATGGCCCCATAATCGCGATCATCTCGCCGCGATTGATCGCGACGCTCACGTTATCTAGCGCGCGAAACACGCTGTCGCCCATCGCAAATTCTTTGACCAGTTGATCGATCACGACGACGCGATCTTCGCTATGTGTCATGGTATTTCCCTTACTAAAGACGCACGGTTTTGCGTCGTTACGGGCCGACGACGATCTGGTCGCCCGCGTTCAGGCCGCTGGCGATCACGATCCGGTCGCCAAAGCGCTCACCGATCTGCACCTGCCGGTCGCTGATCGTCTGCTGCCCATCGACGGTCGTGACGATCGTGACCGTGCTGACGCCATCGACGGTACGGACGGCAGCGTTCGGGATGCTCAGCGCCGCGCTGGCAGTGGCGGTCACAATCGTGGCGGTGGCGGTCATCCCGGCGCGCACCGCGCGGCCTGATGGATCAACCTCGACATCGATTTCATATGATGTGACACCGCCGTTGCTGGAAGACTGGGTGGCGATCCGCGTCACGCTGCCACGCAACTCGGGCGCACCGAGCGCATCGATCAGCACATTGACCTGCTGCCCAACGTTGACACGCGCGACATCGACTTCGTCGACCACGATTTTGATCGTAAAGCGCGCGACATCGACCAGCGTGAGGGCTGCGTCGGTACCGATCCGCTCACCCGGCGTCAGGTCGATCTGCGCGACGATACCCGCGAACGGCGCGCTCAGCGTTGTATCATCGAGCCGGATCTGTGCCAGCGTGCGCTGTGCTTCGGCCTGTGCCACCAGTGCCTGCGCCCGCACCAGTTCGCTCGTGCGCGCATCGGCAAGCAGATCCGCGAGGTTTGCTTCAGCCTGCGCCACCTGTGCCTGGCTGGCACGCAGCGCGCCGGTGCGTTGGGCACCCTGGAGCTTTGCCTGGTTCGCTTCGGCCTGTGCCAGCGTGGCCCGTGCGGTGGCCAGCGCATCCGCGTTCGGGTTGAGCAGTGCGGTCACATTGGCCTGCGCCGTCGTGATACGCGCCTGCGCTTCGCCGAGCCCGGCGATCTCATCTGTGCGCGCTGCTTCAAGATCGACGCGCGCCTGCGCGAGCGCCGCATCGGCATCCTGCATTGCACGCTCGGCGGTAATCAGCGCGTTGGCGTAGGCCTCTTTGCCGGCATCTGTGAGCGGTGCGCCCGTGATCGGGTCATTTTCATCATCCTGCGCGCGGGTGTTGTTGTCGCGTGCCGCTGCAAACGCGGTCTGCGCATCACGTAATGCGTTGGCGCGTTGATCCACCAGCCGCTCGGCCGCGAGCTTGGCGCTCGAGAGCTGGGCCTGCTGGCGTGCCAGCGTCTGTTGCGCCTCGACAAGCGTGGCGCGCGCGGCGGCCAGATCATCGGCGTTCGGGTTGCCGTTCAGCACCGCCAGCCGGGCGCGGGCATCGGTCACCGCCGCACGTGCGGCCGCGATATCGGCGCTCGTCACACTGCCCTCGGTCTGCGTCAGCGCGCCGCGCGCCTCGGCGAGCTGCGCCTCGGCGCGCTGCGTTTCGGCGGCTGTCGCCCCTTCGCGCAAGCGCGCCAGATCGGCCTCGGCGGCCTGCACCGCTGCATTGGCCTGCGCCAATTGTGCGGTGGCCTCGCGCGCATCGAGCCGCACCAGCGGCTGACCGGGCTGCACGGCGTCGCCTTCGCGTACCAGTACCTCGCTGACGCGCCCGCTCGCCAGGGCAAACCCAAGCTCAGTGGCCAGTCGCGGCGCGACCGCACCCGTGGCGCTGATGCCGTTGGTCAGGTCATCGCGCGTGACTGCTACAATCTGGCCACCCGCCAGCGGATCTGCGGTGCGGTTGAGCAGCTGCGGGATCGTAACCGCGAGCACCGCTGCGATTGCGAGTGTGCCAGCGATACTGATTGGGAGCCGCCCACGACCGGGTTTTGTGCTGCGCTTCTGTATTACGGTTGTCATCTTCTCTCCTCTTCGGTCGTTACGTGTGCGGCGTCCGGGCCGCAACACCATAGAGAAACAGGTCTACCAGCGCGGCGGTGCTCATCGCTTCGATTGGATGCTGATAGGGCTGCACATCGGTGCCGGGATGTTGATAAAATCCCTCAGCGAACCCGAAAAACAGCCATGCCAGCTCGTGGCTTGATCGTCCGATCAGATCACCGCGTGCCAGCCCGCGCGCCATCACTGCCACCACCGGCGCAACCATATGCGCCAGGAAGGCCTCGGCGATCTGCTGCTGCCGCGCGGGCGGCACGTGCTCGCGGATCTCGTGGCGCAACATCCGCGAGTCCATATCATCTGCCGACCGCATCGTTTCGGTCAGCGCCACCAATTGCGCGGCGAGCGGTGCGCCTGCATCGATTGCTGCATCAAAACGCGCCTGCATCTCGCGCAATACTTGCAACGACATCTCGACAAACAACGCCTCTTTATCAGCAAAATGATAGTACAGCGTCGGTTTGGTCACATCCGCAGCCTGCACGATATCGGTGATGCTCACGGCCCGGTAACCACGCTGCATGAACAGCACACGCGCAGCGCCCAGAATGCGGCGCGCTGTCGCGTTGTATTGCGTCTCTTCCGTCAACACTACCATCCTCTCGACCGTTCTACACGAATTCTTACCGAACGGTCAGGAAGATTATAGCCCTCTGCACGCTTTTTGTCAATACCTTGCACAGTAGAGACTGAAGCGTACGCCGCAGAGAATGCTTCAGTTCTACTGTGTATCGTACAAAAATCCGTCCTTGACATTCTCCCCAGCAGGTGATATCATTCCTTTTCGCAAACGACAAACAGGGGAGCGGATGGCTGGCGACGAAATGACTGCAAAGCTGGACGCAGCCCTGGATGGGTTTCTTTAGCCGAACCTGTGCGGTGGTACTGATGTGCCGCTGTTACGGGCAAGGCTTTTCGTGTTTTTTCGGTACGTCGGCGCTGCCGTATCGTGTGTTGACCGAGATCTGTTGTTAGAGTGAGGTGCGCATGCCGCCGTTGATCGAAAGTGTTGTGCTGCAGCCGTTGATTCTGCCGAATGACCCGGGGAATGATGGTTTGCATCGGCCAAAAAATGAACGATACACATTTGCCCGCATCGCTGACGCGATCGCGGTACCGACCCTGATCGAAACGCAGACGACCAGTTTTGACTGGTTTCGGCGTGAGGGGTTGCGCGAGCTCTTTGATGAAATCTCACCTATTACCGACTTTACCGGCAAAAACATGGAGTTGCGCTTCCAGCAGTATCAGTTTGGTGAGCCGCGCTTTAATGAATATGAGTGCCGCGAGCGCGACATGACATTTGCTGCGCCGTTGCGCGTCGGTGTCCAGTTGCGCATTCTG
>JAYUYF010000814.1:0-6277 GCA_043752605.1 Roseiflexaceae bacterium | reverse complement strand
GCCGCACAGTTGCGTAGTTCGCAGGTCGGCGGCGTGCGCGAATACCTGCCGGGTGATCCACTCAACCGCATCCACTGGCCTACCACCGCACGCACTGGAAACGTGATGGTACGGCGGCTCGATGCCGACGAAACGGACGCGTTGCTGATCGTCCTCGATAGTTACGCGGCCGCATACCCACCATCCGGCGCGACCAGCGGCGCAGAACCCGTCGACTGGGACAATCCATTCGAGCTTGCGGTAGTACTGGCGGCTACGTATGCCGCGCACGCCAGTGCCGCCGGGCGCGTGGTAGGCATCGTTCTTGCTGATAGTGCATCACAACCAGGGCAATCGTCAGTCGCACGTCCACACTATACACGGATCGACGCGGTGTTGGCGGCCGCACAGCCAGGAACAACGCCTGTCGAACGGTTACTCGCGCGCGTCAGCCGAACTGCGGCAATTGTCGTGATCACGCCCGATCTCAGCGGCGGCTGGGCAGCACTGCTGCCGAGCACGCGTGCAACAGTACTGCTGATCGAGCCAGTGGCAGGCCAGGGCGCAGCATTGATCGCGCGATTACAACGTATCGGGTGTGTGGCACACGCGTTTGTAGCTGGTGCTGCCCTGCCATTAATCGATGCTACTACACAGTATCGGCAGCGTGTGCCAGCTATTATGACGAGATAAGCAGATGACCTGGCGCGCAACTGGTTGATTTCTCTGGTAAAATAGTGGTGTAAACACCCTACACCGCATCCGACAGGCACGATCATGCTCGCACTCGCCGCTCCTGCGCATAGTTTTTCCGGGCAGGCTGCTACCGATGATCTGGCCGCACGTGCCGCGCACATTGCCGCAGACATTGTTGTGCAGATCGCGCCAGTACGGCTACGAATTGTGGTCGCGCGTGGCGCGCAGACCACCGATCTGTATATCTTTGATACCGAACCCGCCGCCGATAGTATCAACTTTGCGACCGACACTGTAGAGATGCAACTGCCAATCAGTTTTGCTGGCAGCGATACCGGCTGGATCGATGCGGTCGTCTTCGCAGGCGCTGCCGATGAAGCGCACGAGCTCCTCACGAGTGCCGCTGCACAACTCGCACCCCACATCGCGGCGCACGAGATGCTCCGCCGCACGCAGGAGCAAGGCACACTGCTCCAGGTACTGGGCGAGACACAACAGTTGTTCACCGAACTCCACGACACCGATCGGCTGCTCGCGACATTGCATCGTGCGGTCTGCACGTTACTTCCCGGTCCCGATTTTTATGTCGCCTTCTATGATGATGCATCAGCACTCTTTACGCTGGTGTTTGCCGCGTCGAATATGCGGCAACTAACGACGGGCGACACGTGGCGTGCCGATCAGGGGCTGGCGGGCGAGGTATTACGCAGCCGCACCGTGATGTACACCGATGACTATTTTGGCGAATGCGCGCTGCGCGGCGTCGCGCCGCAGATGCTCAGCAGCTTTCAGCCCGGCGGCGCGTGGCTTGGTATTCCACTGATCGCGCGTGATCGCGTATTTGGCGTCATGACCATCGCCCGGCGCACACCCGGAGATAGTATCACGGTCGAACAGATCGACGTGTTGCGGCTGATCGCGCGGCAGGCCGCACAGGCGATCGATAATGCGCGGCTCTACCAGCACAACGCACAGCAGAGCCATCGGCTGGCCGCGCTCAACCGGATGGGGCGGATCATCACGTCATCGCTCGACCCTGACCGGGTGCCAGCGATCATTATGGCGCAGGCGATCGAGTTGCTTGAGGCCGAAGAAGGCTCGTTGTTGCTTGTCGATGAACGCGGCGATCTGATTTTCACCTATACGATTGGCCAGTACAGCGAGCGATTGCTCGGGCGGCGCGTACCGCGCGGGATGGGCATCGCCGGGCACGTGGCGAGCAGCGGGACATCGGTGCTGGTGAACGATGCGCGCAACGACCCACGATTTGACCCGACGGTCGATTCCTACAGCGGCTATGTCACGCGCGGGCTGCTGGCCGCACCACTGCGCGGGGTGGGCGGGGTTCAGGGAGTTGTCGAGGTCGTGAATCGGCGCGACAAGCAGCCCTTTACGGACGGCGATCGGCAGTTACTCGAAGCAATCGGCGATTACGCCGCGATCGCCTTTGAGAACGCGCGCCGCTTTACACAGGCCGATCAGGCGCTGACGCGCCGTGCGCAGGAGCTGGCGCGCACTAATGATCGTCTCGAACACAACCTGCGCAGCCTGACCGCGCTGAACGCGCTGGGCATTGCACTCAATACGTCGATCGCTTCATCTGAGACCATCTTTGCGCTGACGGCCGCGAGCGTTGCCGAGCTCACAAACGCGCACGGCGTGGCAATTGTGCTCAATGGCCGCCGTCTGCGGATCGCCAACTCGGCCGGGATGGCGGTGCGCGCCGAGGATCTGCCCGCCACCGCCATCCGGCGTGCCATGCGCAGCGGGCGCGTCGATGCACTGACCGACCAGCTGGCCGCACCGCTGACCGAGCGCGGCATCGGCAGTTTGCTGCTGGTACCATTGCGTGCCACGCGTGCGACGATCGGCTGCCTGGTGGCGCTGTATGCTGATGCGCTGCCGGATGAATCGGCACGCGAGATGGCGGTGCTGTTTTGTACGCAGGCGGCAGGGGCGGTGGCGCGTGCCGAACTGCTCGGTGAAGTGCGCGCCGCCAATGATCGGATGACCTCAATCCTCGAATCGACCCACGAAGCAATGGTTCTTATTACTGCAGATGGCGTCGTGGCGCTCGCCAATGCCGCCTTCGCAACGTTTAGCCGGCTTGATGCGGGCGAGATCGGCGGCGCGGCGGTGGCGCGCTTGCTCGAGCGCTGGGAGCAAATCGCCCCGTATGACCGTGCGGCCTGGCAGGATCTGCGGCAGAGTCTCGATGCTGTGCGCAATGGTCATCAGGCGGCGCAGGGCGAACTGACCGGCAGCGATGACCGCACGCCATCGTTTGCGTGGTCGGTGCTGGCCGTCAACGCCAATCAAGACCGGTCGAGCGCGGTGTTGCTGGTTATCCGTGATGTGAGCGAGGCGAAGGCTTCCGAGCGCATCCGCAACGACCTGACGCATATGATTGTCCACGATCTGCGCAGCCCGCTCTCGAACGTGATGGCCTCGGTGGATCTGCTGATCAAAGGCATGACGGGTGAACTCAACGATGAGCAGCGCGCAATCCTGACGATCGCGGGCACGGGTGCAGCGCAGATGCTGACAATGATCAACATGCTGCTCGACATCAGTCGGCTCGAAGCCGGACGCATGCCGATCGAGCGCAGCCTGGCCGAGCCGCACGAACTGATCGCGCAGGCCAGCCAGCAACTCGCGGCGGTGGCGCAGGAACGCCGGATCACCATCCAGATCGACCTTGACGCGAATCTGCCACAATTGCTGCTCGACGAAGCGCTGATCGCGCGTGTGGTGCAGAATCTGCTGGCGAATGCGATCAAGTTTAGTGGTCGTGGCACACGCGTCTCCGTGCGCGCAACAGTCGACGTGACGTTCGCGCAGCGTGAGGCGGAGCAACCGGTGCCGTGCCTGCTGGTGAGCATCATTGATCGCGGCGTCGGCATCGCCACGCGCGACCTGGATCGGCTCTTTACCAAATTTAGTCAGATCGGCGATCGCCGTGGCGGCAGTGGGCTGGGCTTGAATTTCTGCAAGCTGGTCGTCGAGGCGCACGGTGGCCATATGCGCGTCGAGAGCATACCGGGAGCAGGGAGCACCTTCACCTTTGTGCTCCCGATCATCACGCCTACAGGATAATTTCAAGCCCCTCGTAGGCCGCCTGTGTGGCGGCAAAGTGGTTGCGCGCCGCACTCTCAATCGCGGCGATCGTATCATCCGCATAGCTCGGATCGTGGTGGAAGAGGACGAGCTGGCGCGCCCCGGCCTCCTTCGCCACCGCACACGCCATCTCGGGTGTGCTATGGCCAAATCCCTGCTTGGGTTCAGCAGGGTTGACGTAGTCATCATGGCGATACTGCGCATCGTGGATGAGCAGGTCACAGTCACGTGCAAAGCGTACCAGCCGCTGATCGACCGCGACGTAGCCCTCAGTATCGGTGGCATACACCAGCGATTTGCCGCGCCAGCTGACACGGTAGATATTCACGCCGTTTTTTGGATGCGCAAAGCTGTGGTAGGTACGCACCTGTACCATATCGGGCGACTCATCAAATTCACTCTGATACCGATTAAAGACGTGCACATCAGTCGGTTTTTCGCCGAGCAACACCACATTACTCTCGTTGATAGTGCGCAAAATTTTGAGCGAGGCAAGTTCATCGAGGCTGACGGGAAAGCTCGGCGGCAGCATCGAGAGCGAGAGCGCCTGTTCGAGATCATTCTGGAAGACGCGTGGGCCGAGGATATTGAGCGTGCTGGTGCCAATATAGGCTGGCCGGAAGAACGGAAATCCCTGCGTATGATCGTGGTGCATGTGCGAGAAAAAGATCGTGGCGACGACCGATTTTGTGCCGCCCTGGCGTGCACGCTGCAATAACTCGCTGCCGAGACCGATAATCCCGGTGCCGGCATCGAGGATGATCGTATGGGCTCCGGCGCGTACTTCGATACACGCGGTATTGCCGCCGAAGCGTACCGTCTGCATCCCTGGTACCGGGTGGCTGCCGCGCACACCCCAGAAACGAACGACCATCTGATCAGCCGACATACACGCCCCCCCTCACACGCGACCGCCACAGCGCGACAGCGCAGCCAGACCTACTTCACCAGTTGCGTAGCGCCTCAACCAGCAGCCGTACTCCGACGCCCGTCGCACCGCGCGGTGTGTAGGCGCGTGGCTTGGCATCGGTGAGAAACGTTCCGGCGATATCCAGATGCGCCCAGGCTATGTCTCCCACAAACGTCTCGAGAAATGCGCCCGCCGTGATCGCGCCGCCGTAGCGACCCGTACTATTCTTAACGTCGGCGATCTCGCTTTTTACCATATCACGATATGCGTCGCGTAGCGGAAGCCGCCAGATATGCTCACCCGTCTGCTCACCAGCCGCATACAACCGTTCGGCAAGCCGATCATCGTTGCAGACCAGCCCCGATGTGACGGTTCCGAGCGCGACAACTGCTGCGCCGGTGAGTGTGGCCAGATCGATTATCGCAGCCGGATGCGAGCGTTGCGCCAGCGTCAGCAGATCGGCGAGCACCACGCGTCCCTCGGCATCGGTATTCAGAATCTCGATCGTCTTGCCGCTGAGCGTGGTCACGATATCACCGGGGCGGTAGGCCGTGGCGCTCGGCAGATTCTCGGCCGCACCGACCAACCCGACCACGTGCAACGGCAACTTCAGTTCGGCGATCGCCTGCATGGCACCCAGCACTGCCGCCGCGCCGCTCATGTCACCCTTCATCTCGTCCATTTTGTCGGCGGGTTTGATCGAGATCCCACCCGAGTCAAACGTGATACCCTTGCCAACGAGACAAATTGTCGGTTGATCGGGCTGCGCGGTTCCATATTCCATGACGATCACACACGGCGGGTTGTCACTCCCGCCGCCGACAGCGACGACACCGCCAAATCCTTGTGCGCGCAGCGCCGCCAGATCACGTACGTTTGTCGGCATACCGGCCGCCGCCCCAATTATCTGAGCGGCTTCGGCAAGACGCATGGGGGTAAGGTCATTTGGCGGCCGATTGACCAGATCACGGGCGGTCTTGACACCACGCGCGATGATCATGGCACGTTCTGCAGCGGCAGTGATCGCCGCCGCATCTTCGCCGAGTAGTTTCAGGGCAGCGAGCGGCGCACTGTCATCTTTGCGGTAGGCAGCGAAACGATATGTGCCGAGCAACGCACCTTCAGCCAGTGCCTGGGCGACAACCGCTGGATCGTGCCCGGCGAGCGCGGGGAGCACCATCGCAAACGATTCGACGCGCAATTCGCTCGCGCGTTGCGCCGCAACGGCACCAAGCTCGCGTAGCCGGTCGAGCGGCAGGGCATCCTGCGGCCCGAGACCGAGCAACAACACACGCCGTGCGCTTGCCACCGTGTTCGGGTAAAGCAGCAGCGTCTGGCGAAATTTCCCCGTCCAATCGGCGGTCTCGTAGAGCGCGGCGAGCACAGCTGGCGGCTGCGCATTGGCGTACAGCGGCAGGACGAGAAGCGGGGTTGATAGCTGGAGTGGGTCGGTGCTGGCAGCGTCGATCTGCATCGGCGTTCTTTCTTTTTGCACTTTCCAGTGAGTATAGCACAGCAGGTGGGGGGTGGGGCCGCAGCGGGCCCCCGTAGGGCCGAAGCATCCCCGCGTGCTAG
>JAYUYF010000813.1:0-2473 GCA_043752605.1 Roseiflexaceae bacterium | reverse complement strand
CCCACAAAAACCGCGTTTTCTTGGCGACGCTCTCGATCAGGGTGAGCTGCAGTTCGGGTCGCAGGATCTTGAGCGGGATCCCCGGGAACCCCGCGCCGCTGCCGATGTCGGCCAGGTTACGCGGTGTGCGCCCCCAGCTGGCAGCCAGCCGCAACGAATCGAGGAAATGCCGCACCATAATGCCGTCGTCATCCGTGATGGCGGTAAGATTGACGCGTGTATTCCACTCGCGCAGCAACGTCGCATAGGTCGCAAATTGCGCGACCTGTGTCTCGTTCAACACGATGCCCAGGTCTGCGGCGGCATCAGATAGTGCGCTCATGGCAAACCCTCAAGCAAGTCGACCCGTACCCAGCCGTCGCGATCCTTGACCTGTACGTGTACCCAGATCCCATCATCCACCGCGCGCTCTGCACCAGGCAGCAGGACTTCGCCGCCGCGCCCGATGCGTTCTTCGAGCACCAGGATCTGCCCTGTCTTCGTACGTACCGTGAGCAGATTAGTCGCGGGTACCATAGGATTCTCTCCTCGCAGCAAGCAACAGGGTCGTGTCGTCGTCGGTGCGCGAACGCACACGCGGTGATCGCAGGAAACGCCCGAGGTCATCGCCGCTAAAGCGCGTCAACCCGCCAAACAGGTGCCGAAAGAACGGTGCAAATGGCTCACCGCGCGCTTCGTTGAGCGCCAGATTCTGCAGGCCATCGGTGAAGAGCGCCACGCCCCGCACCGCCCGCCGGTGCGCGGAATACTGCGCGACCGCAGCAGCGTCTGGGGCGGTCAGCGGCCAGGTCTCATTGGCATATTCACCACGCTGTGGCCGACTCACCAGCACGATCTCGGCCTCGAACCCAAGCGCGACGATCGCCCCATCACCAATCTGTGCCGTGATCAACCAGTCGGGGGTCATCACCACTGTCAGCAGCGTCGTGGCCAGGCTACGTAACGGTAGCCCAAGTTCGCTGGCACGTTGCTCAAGATCGACGCGCGTCAGCACGAATGCCGATTGCATCAGCGCGCACCAGTCCTCTTCAGTGTCTGGCACAGTATCTGCCAGCCAGCGCTGAAGATGCACGATCACCCGTCCGACGGCACACGTCGCGCCCAGCTCGGCATGCTCGGCTGAGCCCATGCCATCGGCAACCGCCGCGATCGCGACCTCGCCAACCATTGCGTAGGCGTGCGCGTCCTGGCACGGCAGCCCCAGCCGCTCGTGCAGCGCACCACACGCCGATGCTGCGTGGACGATCCAGGGTTCGTTCATTCGATAATCGCCCGGCCGCTCAGTATTTGCAACGAGATCGTATCGCCTACACCCGGTACACCCACCGCAAAGAACGAAAACTTTTTCTGACGCTCACCCACGCGAATGGTACAGTTTCTTACGCACTTCGAGCTCGTCGAGCCCCAGTTTGATCGCTTCGCCGATTGTGGTGATCGCAACTTCCACACGCAACGCAGCCAGATCATCGCGCGGCAACTCCTCACGAAACGCCATAATGCCCGCATTGAACTCGTCGCTCGGGCGCCCAGCCATCGCAGCAGATACATTAAGCAGCAGCAAACAGGGGCAACGTGGCTCGGGGTTGGTCTCGTCAAACGGGATATCATCCAGGTAATCAGTCATCGGGTCGCCCCCTTTGGTGCTGCTCAGTGTGCTGGCGGTGTCAGGATTCGCCGTGTCAGCTTTGCGAGCATATCAACATTTTATATACAATATAACGCATGTGCGGCGATGAATGCCGCAACAGCCGGTGGCACAAGTGTGGCAATTGGGTCACCAGCCGCGATCTGCTGTCGTAGCTTTGTACTCGATAGCGCCAGCGATGGCCCAGATATCAGCTGAATACGCTGGGACATACCCGCAAGCTTCTGCTCGACCCCACAAACATCCGGACTGAACCCCGGTCGCCCGATGACAATCAATCTGGCGAGCGCAAGTACATCCGTGGCGCGATGCCAACGCGGTAGTTCGTTGAGCGCATCAGCACCAAGAATGAAAAACAGATCGTTGCCATACTGCTGCCGAAACGCGCGCAACGTGTCAATTGTATACGATGGCCCTGCACGATCAACTTCGATCGTCGAGCAACAAAACATAGCTTCATCAGCGATCGCCAGTTCGATCATCTGTACACGTTGTGCCGGTGTTGCCTGCGCGCCTTGCGGTTTGAGCGGCTGAATACCTGCTGGCACAAAGACCACCAGGTCAAGCGTAGCAACGTGCTGCGCTCGCCTGGCGGCTGCGATATGACCATTGTGAATCGGGTCAAAACTCCCGCCAAAAATGCCAACGCGCATTAGACGCCCAGTTCGATCTGCGCTCCCTCTTGCAACAGATCCCAGACCATGACCGCTACCAGCCGCTGATCGACATCGTTGACATCATGAATATACGGCGCGACGATTTCGTGGATCTTGCGCTGCCGCAATCTGTATGCCTGCGATCCAAACGACCGGTAGACTCGTTCGGCCA